>DATEGR010000155.1:0-4617 GCA_035279985.1 Verrucomicrobiia bacterium | reverse complement strand
CGCAACCGGCGGCGCTCACCCCGGATTCCCGGCTGCTCGATTGCCCGCCGCACCACGTCGGCATGGAGGAATGCCTCCGCATCGCAAAAGATTTCAACCACGTCATTATCAACACCTCCACGCCCTCGCTGAAAAATGATTGCCGGGTGGCCGAGGCCATCAAGGCGCAGCAACCTGACACCAAAATCGGGTTCATCGGCGCGCACACGATGGTTTTGCCCACGGAAACCTTGAAAGCATCACCGGCGATTGACTGGGTGGGCCGCAAAGAATTCGATTTCACCTGCAAGGAAGTCGCCGAAGACCGCGAGCTGGCGACCATCGCCGGGCTTTCCTGGCGGGACCAGGACGGCAAAATCAAGCACAACCCCGAGCGCGAAATGATCCAGGACATGGACACGCTGCCTTGGGTGGCGGACGTTTACCGGCGCGACCTGAAGATTGAGAATTATTTCATCGGCTACCTGCTGCATCCTTACATCAGCATGTACACCGGGCGCGGCTGCCCGGCGCAATGCACCTTCTGCCTCTGGCCGCAGACCATCGGCGGACACAAATACCGCGTCCGCTCGCCGCAAAACGTCGCTGACGAAATGGCCTACATGAAGAAGCTCTTCCCGCAGGTGCAGGAATTTTTCTTCGACGACGACACCTTCACGGCGAACCTGCCGCGCGCCCGCGAGATTGCCAAAAAACTCGGCCCGCTCGGCGTCCATTGGTCCTGCAACAGCCGGGCAAACCTCGATTACGACACCATCAAAAGTTTCAAAGACAACGGTCTGCGCCTGTTCCTGGTGGGTTACGAAAGCGGCAACGACGACATTCTGAACCGCATCAAGAAGGGTGTGACGATGGACGAGATGCGCCGGTTCACGAAAGACTGCCATCGCGCCGGCGTGGTGATTCACGGGACGTTTATCCTGGGCCTGCCGGTGGAAACGAAGCAATCCATCGAAAACACCATCAACTTCGCGAAAGAACTGGACGTATTCAGTCTGCAGGTTTCGCTGGCCGCGCCATATCCGGGAACGGAGCTTTACGAACAGGCCAAACTCAACGGCTGGTTCGTGAAAAAGGACAAGACCGACCTGGTCGAAGGCGACGGTTTCCAGCAAAGCACGCTCGAGTTTCCCGGCCTGAGCAAGGAGGAAATCTTCGAAAGCGTTGAACGGTTCTATCACCGCTACTACCTGCGCCCGAAACCGATTCTCCGCATTATCAAAACGATGCTGGAAGACGAGGATGTGCTCGTTCGCCGTTGTCGCGAAGGCTACGAATTCTTCAAGAGCATGGCCCAACGCCGGAGCGATCTGGCAGCCGCGAAAGCGGCAGCGTAAACGGAGCGCGGACAGCTTTGTCCGCGAGTTTCAAGTGCCAATTCCAACGCTTGTCTCGAGCGTCGTTGTTTGTTCTCATCTTCACGCGAACAAAGCTGTCCGCGCTCCTATGCGTTCGAATTCTCACAATGTGTTCGAGACTATTCGCGGAAAACGGCAATGGCACACGCCGCCTGATCCTGATGCCGCCAAACTCGGTTTTCACGGTTGGTATTCGCGAGGCTACCTCCCGCACTTCGACAAGCCGGGTCTGGTGCAGTTCATCAATTATCGGTTGGCCGATGCAATGCCGACAGACCTTCGTTACGAATGGGCCGCGTTGCTGGAGATTGACGATGAAGTGAAGCGCCAAACAAAGATCGAGGAATATTTCGACCGTGGACGTGGTAGTTGTCTGCTCTGTGACGAACGCGTCGCTGCCGCCGTTGAGGAGAATTGGTTGCACTTTGATGGCCAGCACTACCGTCTGCTGGCATGGGTTGTCATGCCCAATCACGTTCACCTGCTGGTTGAGATCTGGCAGACGCCGCAGGCGCAGCTCATCAAAGATTGGAAAGGTTATTCTGCTCGTCGTATCAATCGTGTGCTCAACCAGCGCGGCAAACTGTGGCAGGACGATTATTGGGATCGTTACATTCGCGACGAAACGCACTATCGCAAGGTCGTCCACTACATCGAATCGAATCCAGTCAAAGCCGGGTTGGTGAAATCGCCGGAGCAATGGCCCTTCAGCAGCGCGCGATTTCAAAGCGAATACAGCCGGATCCAACTGCCGTCCAAAGCAAGTGCGCCATAACCGAGCGCGGACAGGAGCGCGGACCGCTGAGTCCGCGTGTTTGTTCGTTTGATGGCAACTCGCGGACAAGGCTGTCCGCGCTCCGGGTGGTGGCGGTACTGGAAAGCAGCGTAGTGATTTTTTCAATACGCTTGCGCACTTCGCCGAACAGGACGGAAGTCCTGATTTTGAGTGTAACGTGGTCATCGCTGTGGACGATTTTGCCCGGGGTTACATCGTGTCCGAGCGTTTCGGAGAGCACGAAGGCATCGAAGGCCAGCAGCAACTTGTCGTCTTTGGCGAGCTTGTTGCGGTAGATGAAACGAATCGGAGTGAATTGAGCAGCCTTACCCCGGCCTTTGGATGGAATGTGCTCGACAGCATGAAGTCGGGATTCCAAGAGGTATTCGGAGCGCGGACCGCTGAGTCCGCGTGTTTGTTCGTTTAATGTCAACTCGTGGACAAAGCGGTCCGCGCTCCTACTTCTTCCCTTCGTTTTCGCGGCCGGCGTATTTGCGGGTGGCCGTGTCCACGTGGATTTTTTCGCCGGGGGCGATGAACAACGGAACCATGATTTCCAGGCCGGTATCAAGCCGCGCGGGTTTCCAGGTGGTGTCGACGCCGCCGCGGACAGGAGGATCGGTCGCCACGACCTCCAGGGTCACGTTGGGCGGCAGGACGATATTCAGCAGGCGCCCATCAAGGAGCAGCGCGCGATATTCCACATTTTCCTTGATGAACCCGCGGCGGTCGCCGATCTGCTCCGCGCTGAGGCTCATTTCCTCGAACGATTCCACGTCGGAGAAGACATAATCCTTCCCGTCGTGGTAGCTGAACTGGACGCGGCGGTGTGACACGTCGGCCACCGGCACGCGTTCGCCTTCGGAAAACGTGTGGTCGGCAATCCGCCCGGTTTTCAGGTGGCGTAACCGGGCATGAAGTTTGTGTCGGGTCTGGGCGGTGCCGCTGACGTGGAATTCCTCCAGCATCTGCGGCGCGCCGTCCAACAGCAGGACCATGCCGCGTTTGAATTCTGAAGTCAGAACCGATTGCATTGTGTGCTTTCTCCCGGTTGGCCGCCCGCCGTCGCTGCGCTTTGGCGCGGCAGACCGGGTTTCAGGGTTGTGCTCTTGATAACGCGCTCTTCAAGGCACGTCAACTCCGCTTAGCCCATCGGGATGGTGCGGCGGGAAGCTTTCTTTTCAGCTTGATGGGCTTTATCGGCGAGCATTCGTGCTTTGGCGCGGCGGGAGCGTTTCCGTTTCTGCCGGCGGATTTTTTCAATCTCGGCACGTTGCGCGGCCACGAAACCGGTTTTCATGGCTTCAATCTTGTCGAGCAGCAGACGCCGGGCGAGAAAGCGGTTGAGTCCCTGCTGGCGCGTGGCCTGGCATTTGACCTGTAAGCCGGTGGGGCGGTGAAGCAGCATTACGCACGTGGAAGTCTTGTTGACGTTCTGGCCGCCGTGTCCGCCGGAACGGACAAAACTTTCTTCAATATCATTTTCGCGCACGCCCAGCGCGGCCATGCGGCGCAAGAGTTGGGCTTCCTTTTCCGGGCTGACGGAGAACGTGCTCATGAGGCCAGTTTAGCGGTTAGAGCCGCTTCGAGCAATTCCAGGACAAATTTCCCAAGGCCAGGCGCCTGGGACTCGCGCGGGCCGGCCACGTTCAACGTCCGCACTTTGTTTTGCTTGAGGAATTTCGAAAGTGCGGCAGCGCCTTGCGACAAGCCGTCCCGTTCGCAAGCCACCAATAGCGGGAGGCCATGTTGTTCGGCGCAGGTTTTGGTAAAGGCCGTGCCGCCGGACAATTCCCTTTCCCGCGCCACGATCAATGTGGCGTCCGAGTCCAGTACATTCTTCTCCGTCCGCTCATCATACTCCGCCGAATCCGTTTCGCGCAGGCGATAAATCGGCGGAATGACGCCGTCTTCGGCGAGGCGTCCCCGTGGACACCAACCGCCGTGTTTGAAACCTTGCCGGAGGGCGAAATCCAGCGCGGCGCGGTCCACGCCGGTCTGCCCGCCGGAAACAATTTTCATCGGGCCAAATTTCATGTCACACACTTTCGACCCCGAGCATAGCCAAAGCGTACCGCTGAATAAATAATCCATTGACCGCGGGTGAAAGGGGGTTACATTGGCGGGCGTCCCGATAATGAAACCTTTCATCGCTAAAGTAAATTGGATGCCGAAGCGCACTACGTGGTTTTGCCACGTCGCCATTGGGCACATCGTCGGCGGTGGGAGGTCGGATTCATAGACGAGTTATAGACGAAATTTAACAAACCCATCGCCGGCAAACGGCGATGGGTTTTTGTTTTATCGGGAAACATCGTCGCGCCGGTCAACCAACATGAAAAACGAGACCGTATCCTCAACGGCACCCGCGTGGCGGGTCGTGGCGGCATTCGCCGCCGTGTACCTGATTTGGGGTTCGACCTATCTGGGCATCCGGTATGCGGTGGAATCGATACCACCATTCCTGATGGCCGGGACCCGGAA
>DATEGR010000154.1:0-8190 GCA_035279985.1 Verrucomicrobiia bacterium | reverse complement strand
CAACGACGGCGACGTCCGGCGGTTTTCCCTTGGAATCGGCGACTTGATGCCGCCCGGCATCAAAGGCTTCGCCCGGTTCGGCGGCAAACGGCGTCAGGCCGATGCGACGGACCGTGCCGCGGCAGGCATTTTGGAAATGGGTGATTTGCTCGGCCAACTGCGGTTGGCCTGAACGCAGGGCGGCGGCGTGCAAGGCAAAAATGTGGTCAAAAACGCGCACGAGCATTTGCAGCCATTCGGCTTCGCCGCGGTGCATTTTTTCAACCTCCAGCCGGAGCGCGGCCTTCTCACTGTCACTCATCTTCTGCATGAACTCGGAAAATTCACGGACTTCGGCGCCCATTTTATCGGCGATCTGTTTGGCCCCGGCGGCGGTTTTTTCGGCCTGGCCCTGGACGACCTCCCATTGGTTCGTAGCGGATCCGATTTGCGCAATGAGTTTTTCCAGGTCCTGAATTTTGTCGGCCACTGCACCGAGGGCGTTGATCTGCAGGACGGTACCCATCGCACGATAATCCAGCAGAAACGGAAGAATCCCCAGCACCGCGCCGAGGGCGGCGGCGGAAAAACAGGCGGCGACTTCCCACTTGGAAATCGGGTGCGGCGATTTCCAGACAATCAGATACGCAAATGCGAGCAGCAAGGCGTTGCCCAGCAGGAACGGCCACTTGGGAATTTTCCAATCTCTCACGTCGTTCATGTTTCTGATTTTCGCGGAATCAGGCCGCCAGTGCAAGTAAAGGCCTCGCCTTCTCTGGTGACGCGTCAAATTGGCGAGGGGGGGGGGGCTGCCGGCGAGACGGCTCGCCAGAACGCTCACGCCCCAAAGCCGCAAACCGGCTCACCACCTTTCTCCTCGACTAATGGCGGGCACACCCCGAATCATTTAAGGCGTGCGCACTTGCGTCATCTTCAACCCGGCGGCACGTGCCGACAAGGCCCGGCATTTTCGCCGCCATCTGGATGCAATCGCCTCGCGAGGTGCGTTGAAAGCGACGGCCACCCCCGATGACGCGCGGCGGCTGGCGACGGAAGCGGTGGCCGACGGCTTTGAATTGATCGTGGCCGCCGGCGGTGACGGGACGGTGAATGAAGTGCTCAACGGCATCGGCGACGCAGCAGGCGGTTTTGCCCGGGCGCGGCTCGGCGTGTTGCCACTTGGCACGGTCAATGTTTTTGCACGCGAAATCGGGTTGCCTTTGCGCATTGACCGGGCGTGGGAAACACTGCAGCACGGACGCGAGCGGCGCCTGGATTTGCCCTGCGTGGAATTTTTAGCCAACGGTGTCCGCCGGCGCCGGTATTTCGTTCAGCTCGCGGGTGCGGGCCTGGACGCGCGCGCCATCGAACTGGTGACCTGGCCGCTGAAGAAGAAATTCGGCCCGTTGGCGTACGTCATCGCGGGCGTGAAAGCATTACACGGCCGGTTGCCGAAAATCACAGCGCGCGCGAATGGACAAAATCTTACCGGCGAATTGATTCTGGTTGGCAATGGCCGTTTCTACGGCGGGCCGTTGGACATTTTCCCGGGGGCGGATTTATGTGACGGACTTATGGATGTCTGTGTCTTGCCGCGGGCGAACTGGCTGAGCTTGCTGCGCTGCCTACCCGGATTGCTGGTGCGCCGGAAACTGCCCGCCGGGGCCGTGCAACGTTTTCGAGCATCTGCTTTTGAGCTGACCGGTGAAGCTTCCGCGTCCTTTGAACTGGACGGCGAATGGGTCGGAAATCTGCCCGCGACTTTTTCCATCACCCGCGAACAACTGCGCGTGGCCGTTCCCTGAACCGGTCAATCCCAACGACGGAAGGGGATCGCACCCGGTTCCAGGAAGGTTCCACACTTCGGGCATTTGTCGGGCTGTTTCCACAAACGAATCCGGTGGCGGGCAGAGATGGGACAAACCAATTTGAGCTTAACCCAGTGCCGCACCCTGCACGGCGGCAAACGGTTTATCAAGGCGACAAACCGGGGAGTGACCTTGGAATGAATTTCCTTTCGGGACAACGGTTTGAATTCAACCACCGCATCGTAAAGTTCCTTGCACTCACTGCACAGGATGGTTTGGACGGCGACGTGCCGGCCGCGATCGGCGCTACCCGACACGCGGGCGCGATAACCGCATTTGGAACATTCAAAGAGATACGTGCGGCCCATGTGTGTAGGACAGGCGTCGCGCCTGTCTCCATCTTCAAAGGTTTCACTCACTCAACCAAGCGGGCTTCTTCGACTCACTCGGAGCGCTGTTGAAAGGAGGCCCTAAGCCTGCCTTCACTGCGTTTCGGCCCGGCAGTCTTCGCTCTCCGCTTGGGCTCCGAGCGAAGACTGGTGGGTTGGCAGGGACTCGAACCCTGGACCAATGCCTTAAAAGGGCACTGCTCTACCAACTGAGCTACCAACCCCCCAAAGAGCATCATCCTAAAAAAGCCGCCAAAACCCGCAAGGTTTTTCGTGCATCAGGGTGCCGGGACATTGTTCGTATTTTGCGGCGCGCCATTTTTTACTCGTAACGCGGCGGCCAGGTTACGCTGTGCGTCAATGAAGCCGGGTTTTAATTTCAAGGCTTCCTGGAATTGTGCCATGGCCTCATTCAAACGTTTTTGTTGAAGGAGAATAGCGCCCAGGTTGTTATGCGCATCCGCTGCCCGTGGATCCAGTTTCAGCGACGACCGGAACTGTTCAATGGCCCCGTCCAAATCGCCAATGCGAACGAGCGCATTGCCCAGATTGTAATGAAAATCGCTGGAGTCCGGGGGCAGTCGGACGGCCTTCCGCAGTTGTTGAACCGCTTCATTCCGTCTGCCCAGGCGCCCCAGGGTAACCCCGAGGCTGTTGTAAACATCGGCCGAGCCGGGTTGAAGCCGTAAGGCCTGTTGGTACTGGCCGATGGCATCGTCAGGCCGGCCCACTTGATTCAGGACGTTGCCCAAGGCGATGTGGGCGGCAGCGTCTTCGGGAGCCAGAGCGAGGGCTTGTTGCAGCTGGGTCAAGGCCTCATCGTCGTGCCCGGCCTTGCTCAAAGCTTCGCCCAGGTTCCTGTGTGCGTCGGCATTACCCGGCTGGATTTGCAGGGCTTGCTGATACTCACTGATGCTTTCAGCAAGGCGTCCTTGCCGGCCCAATGCCACACCGAGGTCATTGTGGGCCAAACTGTTCTCCGGGTTGATGCGCAACGCGGCCCGGTATTGTTCGATGGCCTCATCCGTTCGTCCGGCATCGCACAAGGCCATCCCAAGGTCGATGTGGGCCAATATATTTTTGTTGGTAACTGCCAGGGTATGTCGGAACAGTGTTTTACTGTCCTGCCACCAGGCGATTTGCCGGCAAGTCAGGATCATGCAGGCAATGATGGCCGTCGTGGCCGCAATAGACAGGATGCGTGTCTGTCGTTTCCAGGTCCGGGTCAGCTCCTGGGCGCCCCAGACCAGGCAGAACATCAGGCCGATTTGCGGGATGTAGGTGTAGCGATCAGCCATGGCCTGTTGGCCAACCTGCACCAGCCCGATGACCGGTATCAATGTTCCCAGAAACCACAGCCAGCCGAACAGCAGGTAAGGATATTGCCGCCGCTGCCGAATGAAGATCAGCGAAATAATGGCCAGCAGGATGGCCGACAAAGACACCGCGGCCAACGGCCAATGACCGGGGTAGGGATAATAAACGCAGAGGTTTTCCGGCCAAAATAATTTGCCGATATATCGGACACAGGACACGACCGCATTTTCGATTCTGAAACGGGGCGGCATCCAGACCACCGCCTTTTCGTGCAGTTGAACGACGAAAGTGACAATGCTGGCCAACGCCGAGAGGAGAAAGAAAGGCCATTTTTCCACCACCAGCCGACCGATATTATTTTTGCCGTCCTGCAGCCGGTTCAACGGCCAGTAGTCCAGCAGTAAAAGCACAAAAGGCAGCGTTACCAACATGGGCTTGGCCATCAGACCCAGCAAAAATAACACCACCGCCAGCGCGTAAAACTTTTTTACCCCGGAAGAACTGGATTGGGATCTTTTGACAAACTCGACGTAAGCCCACAACGTCAACAGCCAAAACAGCCCGCTCAGCACATCTTTTCGCTCCGCCACCCAGGCCACCGATTCCACCCGTAAAGGATGCAGGCCAAAAAACGCGGCGAGGAAAAAACTCCGCCAGGTTGCGCCCGTCATCCGGCGCGCCCACAAAAAAACCAGGGCCGTATTGAGTGCGTGAAGTAACACATTGGTCAGGTGATGGCCCCACGGTTTCAGTCCGTAAAGCTGGCAGTCCACCATGTGAGATATCCATGTCAGGGGAAGCCAGATGCCGCCGGCAGTGGCGTGAAACGCCCAGCCAACGCCGGCCCACGTCAACCCCGGGTTCACCTGAATATTGTCAACGACGTAAATGGGATCGTCGAAGTTGACAAAATCATTCTTGAGCGTCGGCAGAAACGTGCCGGCGGTCAGCAGGAATAACCACAGGCTCAGCGCGGCCGGGCTTTTCAGGAACAACCGGGCGCGATTAATTCCCCCGCCATTTCCGGCCGGGGTTGTCTCGGAACGCAGCTTCATTTCGTTTGGCCGTCGAAAATCTGACAAAACATCCACCAGTTGGATTGGCCTGGCCGGGCCGACCTGATTTTGATTGCCGACGTGGTGTTTTGCCATTTGTTTTTTTGCCAAACGCGAGTTAGATTCCCGGCATCAAAACCGCCACATGCGTGAAATTCTGGGGCGTGCGCGGCTCGATTCCGACACCGGGACCGAAGACGGTGCGTTTTGGCGGCAATACTTCCTGCGTGGAAATCCGCAGCGGCAACCAGATCATCATCCTCGACGCGGGCACGGGGTTGCGGCCGCTGGGCCAGTCCCTGTTGGCGGAATTCAAAAACCAGTCGCTCAATCTCACCCTGCTCCTGACGCACACGCATTGGGACCACATCCAGGGCCTGCCGTTCTTCGGGCCGATTTATCATTCGCGCTGCCGGCTGCGGATTCTGGGTTGTGAAGGCGCGCGCAAAGGCCTGGTCAGTGTGCTCACCGGCCAGATGGAAAGCACCTACTTTCCCGTGCCATTCGACAAACTGCCCAGCAACATTGAAATCGAGGAACTCAAAAAATTTGATTTCAAGATCGGTGCCGTGCAGGTGCGGGTGCAACGCGCGCATCATCCCGGCATGTGCGTCGGGTACCGGCTGTTCACGCCGCGCGGGTCGGTGGCCTATTTCCCCGACAGTGAACCGCAGCCCGGCGGCGAGGACCAGGAAATGATCAAATTCCTCGACCAGGCGGACGTGCTGATTCTCGATTCACAATACGATGCCGTGGAATACGAACGGCACGCGGGCTGGGGCCACGGCTGCGTGGACGACTCGGTCGCGCTGGCGCTGGCGGCAAACGTAAAACAGTTGTGTCTGTTTCATCACGACCCGGAACGCAGCGATAAACAGTTGGATGCCCTGCTTCACCACGCGCGCCAGCTCGTGACCCGGCAACGGGCAAAATTGAAAGTGGACGCCGCCCGCGAAGGCATGACCATCCGGCTGGGCGGAAAGAGTTAGCAGATTTTGCCCGCGTCCTTTCCGCCTTCGCTCACGTCTTCTCCCGCTTTGCGGCATTTGCCGCGGGGGGCCGGTACGGTGCGACAAGCACGCGGAATCATCCTGGCTTTTCCCCGGAGTTGATGGCCATGGCGCCGCCGAGCAGGTTGAGGATGCGCACGCTTGACAGGTTCAGTTCCCGCATCTTCGCCGCGACGCCTTCCTGCGCCGGATAATGTTTCAACGATTCGAGGATGTAGGCGTAGGCGTCCGCGTTGCCGCAGAACAGCCAGCCCAGGAGCGGCACGGTCATTTTCAGGTGGGTGAAATAAATCGCGCGCCACAGGGCGTTCGGCGGCTTGCCAAAATCCAGCACCACCAGCCGCCCGCCGGGTTTGGCCACGCGAAGCATTTCGCGCAAACCGGTCTCCCAACCAGCCAGATTGCGCAATCCGTACCCGACGGTGACCGCATCAAATGAGTTGTCCGGGAAAGGCAGTTGCTGCGCGTCGCCCTGGATGAATTTCGGATTGGCGGTGGCGGACTGTGTATTTTTCAGACGGCGGGTTTCCGCGATATCGAGCATGGCCCGGCTGAAATCAAGACCGGTAACTTCCGCGCCCTGTTGGCTGAGGGCCAGGGCAATGTCGCCCGTGCCGCAACAGACATCCAGCGCGCGCTGGCCGGGACGGACGGCGGCCAGTTCAACGACCTGGCGCTTCCAATGCCGATGGAGGCCAAAGCTTTGCAGGTCGTTGAGCAGGTCGTAACGCCGGGCAATGGCGGCGAAAAGGTCGTTGACCTTCGCGGCGCGCTGTTCACCCGGGGCGTAAAAGACGTTGCTCACGGCCACAGTCTAGCAGACAGGACCGTGTCGAAGTCAAAACGCATAAATTTCTGTTTACGTTTGTGCCTTTTTTTGGTACAGACCCTGCTTGCAACACCGGTGTGAAATTAAAAATTCCGTTTCTGGCCGATAAAATGCCAGATGCGCAAAAGTCACGTATGAGTGTCAATGCCCCTACACCGCCGACGAGCATGCCGGCGAAAATCTTGGTGGTGGATGACAACGAGGTGATCGTGAAAACCCTTTCCCTCAAATTGAAGGGGGCGGGTTATCACGTGGCGACGGCGCAGGACGGCGCGGAAGCCATGTCCGTGGTGCGCATGGAGAAGCCGGATTTGATTTTGCTCGACATCACTTTTCCGCCCGACGTGGCGGGCGTGCCGTGGGATGGGTTCCGTATCATGGAATGGCTCCACCGCGTGGATGAATCCCGGAAAATTCCCATCATCATCATCACCGGCGGCGAGGACATTAAGAACAAGGACCGCGCCATGGCCAGCGGGGCGGTGGCCTTCTTCCACAAGCCGATCAACCACGACGATCTGCTCAAGGTGATCCGCGCGACCCTGAGCAGTCATGCACCCAAACCGGCCTGAATTCGGGCTTGCCATTTCGGGGCATTTTCCTAAGCTGACCTTCCGCTTTCGGAAGCGAGCGTAGCTCAGCCTGGTAGAGCATCACGTTGCCAACGTGAGTGTCGAGGGTTCGAATCCCTTCGCTCGCTCCAATTTCACTTCTGCAACCAGCGGTGCCAAAGCGGGGCAACTTCTGTCATTCACAAACCGTTGATCATTTTCCGCCCCTTTACTGCCGGAAGATTTGTTTGCCAACCCCCCGGGAAGTGTCGCAACCCGATTGATTTGACGAATGGGACGAACCGGCTGTTTTCCGGGGCGAAAACGATAAAATGAGGGATAAAACCACAATGAACCGGCATTCGATTTGCTGCTTAATCGCTTCAGCGGATTGATTTTATTATCGCGAATAACGCCATGCAAACGCGCTTCAGGCCATCGGACAGAAAGGCCAACAGGGGTTTCACCTTGGTAGAAATCGTTGTGGCAATCGTCATTTTTGCCATGGTTATCTCCGGTGCCATTTACGGGTACGTGCAGGCCAATCGCATGGCGGAATGGAGTTCCATGTCGTATGCCGCACAATCCTATTCCTCCCAGGGAGCCGAACAGGCCCGCGCGGCCGACTGGCGTCCGCGGGACTGGCCGCCGGCCACTGGTCCGGGAACCATGGATGAATTGCCACCCACAAACTATACGACATCGGACATCCTGGACATTCCATCGAAAGGACAACCCGGCACGACGAATACCGACTTTTGGGTCACCAATTACATCAGCGTCATTGACGTGTCGGCCAATCCGGCAGTGCGACAGATCCGTTCGGACTGTGTGTGGACTTTTCCTCGCACGAACCAGCGATATACCAACACCACCATCCTTTTGCGCGCACCCGATCAGTAAATGAAACAGTTGATTCATAATAAACCGCCCGGCCGTGGGACGATGATTTCCGGTTTTACCCTTACCGAAATCATGGTGGCGATGGCCATCTTTTCACTCGTCATTATTGCCATGGTTTCCGTCCAGCTTTTTGGAATGAGGGTTTATACGCTGGCCGCCACCAAATTGATTGCCACCACCGGCGCACGCGAAACCCTCAATGCCATGCGCGACCGGATCCGGTCGGCCAACATTGTCATGGTGGGCATCTATAATCCGGCCAACGCAGCCGGTTTCGTCCAGATTACCAATGGCCTGCCTCAAATTGGAAACGCGCTTGAAATCCAATATACCAATGGCGTTTCAACAA
>DATEGR010000153.1:0-4944 GCA_035279985.1 Verrucomicrobiia bacterium | reverse complement strand
TTCGCCCCAAAGTTCCAGAACTCTTTCCTTCGTCACATGACTATTTCCGTGTCCATCGTTGAAGATGATCCGGCCGTGCGGGCCAGCCTGGTTAAACTGATAAATGGCTCGCCGGGTTACCGGTGTGTCAGCCAGCACCCTGACGCGGAAAGCGCGTTGCGGGAGATTCCTCCCGTTAAACCTGACGTGGCGCTCATGGACATCAATTTGACCGGGATCAACGGTGTTGAGTGCGTCCGCCGTTTGAAGCCGCAACTGCCCGACACGCAGGTCATCATGCTCACGGTCTATCAGAACACCGAGCACATCTTCAACGCGTTGACGGCGGGCGCCACCGGCTATCTGCTCAAGCAGACACCGCCGGCGGAATTGCTGGCCGCCATCCGGAGCGTGCATGACGGCGGTTCGCCGATGAGCAGCCATATTGCGCGGAAGATCGTCCAGTTTTTTCAGCAACCGGCGCCAGCCGCCAACGGCGCGCAAAGCCTTTCGCCGCGGGAGGCGGAAGTGCTTGGCCTGCTGGCCAAGGGTTACCTGTACAAGGAGATCGCCGACTCCATGTCGGTTACCTACGCCACGGTCCATACGCACATCCGCCACATCTATGAAAAGCTTCACGTGCGTTCGCGAACGGAGGCGGTGGCCAAGCACCTCAGTCAGACCCGTTCCCTCCCGAAACCGGCCAAAGCCTTTCGCGTTTGAGCCGTCCCCTCAGCCGTAACGATGCAGCCGGACAGGCGTCGCGCCGGTCTCTGACTTTTGAATTTCCGCCTTGAGGCGTTGTTTCCCCGGCTTATGGGCAGTCACCAACTGGTGAGGAGGAATTTTTAGATGGAGACAGCCCCGAAAGCGTCGGGGCTGTCCGACGCGTGTGGGTTGTCGCCGGGCATCCATACTCAACTGCATGGTTCCGGCGCAGGCCGCCCGAATTCCGAGCCAGGTTAAAGAACGTAGCGCGGCCCCTTCGCCGCCCGGTCGTGAATACCGGACCCTGCTGACGCGCACGATATCCCTTTCAGATCAGTTTGAAAATTATCGCCAGAACTGGCGATATTCAACGATTAGATATGTGATAGGGTTATATGAAATCCACTTGTTATCGGCCTGTGGTGGAGGCGTGATGTTTTTGGGGAGTGAGAGCCGGTCGTGGCAAGTCGGAAATGAAACAAACAATTCGGCGAGTGAAAGATCCTGTGCGGCTAGCGAATTTGAATTCAAGCGCGGTGTTCCGGCTTGCGCGGGAACCCCGGCACGACGCTAACGGTGCATCAGACCCATGTAATCAAGAAACGACATCACTATGAAAACCGCAACTATTGTTCAAACCCGGTTAACGACAGCCTGTGTACGCGCGAACCAGCGGCGAAGCTTCAGGCAAATCAGACCGCTGCTGACGTTCGGCGTCGGTCTTTTCGCTGCTCTAAATCTTCGGGCCGCCAGCGACATCTGGACCAACGCGCCGGTAAATATCAGTTGGGCCAACACCAATAACTGGGTGGGCCTGGTCGTGCCCGGCGGGATCAACATGACCGGCAACAGCGTTAACAACGATGTCGCGACCTTTAATTCACCCATTTTCAGCGGGATTGGCGGCACGGGTAATCCGATTGTGCCGGACGACGCAACTGCCAACAATGACCGCAGCCGTCAGTTGGGCAGCATCACCTTCGATACGGCGAACTGCGGCGCTTATGTGTTCAGCTCTCCGAGCCCGGCCGTTCGCGCCACGGCCACCAATCCCGAAACCGGCATACTCAATTTGAGCCACAACGGCAGCATCACCATGAACGCGACGGTGATCAACAGTCAGACGTTCCTGGTCCCCATCTTTATCCGGCTGCCTTCCAGCACCGCCGGCCGTTACAACTTTGTCAACAATTCCACGACTCCAACGGCGACCCTGTTCATCAATACGGTTACCAATGACAGTGCCAATACCCGGGGAACGGTGTTCGTACTTGATGGCTCGAACACGGGTACCAACACGGCAGCCCAACTTTCAAAGGGCACCACCACCTCCGGCGCAATGGGACTCACGAAGCAGGGTACCGGCACCTGGATATTGCCGAATACCAATGATCTTGCGTCTCAATCAGTCATTTCCATCAATGGCGGACTGTTGGTGGTCAAAGACCCCGGCGCGTTTGGCGCCGCGACGGCAGCCACGGTCAACAGCAACGGCACCCTGGAAATTGATGGAGTCGCTTTGAGCCAGAGCCGGCTGAACCTCCAGGGGCAGGGAATCATCAGGGTTAATGGCAGCGCCACGGTGAATGCGGTCAACGTCGGCATCGCCACCGGCATCAACGCCAGTCTGGCCACCACGAGTTCCGGTGACGTAATGACCGTGCTTACCAACTCGGGCGGCGCGGTGGATAGCGTTGTCCATGTCACCGGCCCGGGCACGGTGCTTTTATCCGGGGCCGGAACCTATGCGGGCAATTGGTCCTTTGACAGCGGAATCTGTCAGGTTGGCACCAACCTGGCACTCGGAACCGGTCCACAGGCGACCATCAGCGCGGGCGGTACCCTGGATCTGACGCCCCTTGGGCCTGGCACCAATTATACGTTGACGACCACGGGACTGGGTGGCAGCGGCACGGGCACCGCCGTCGGTTCAACGGCCGCCACCATCACGGCCGGCGCCGGTACGGTGATAGACCTGGCGACCAAGGCTAACAATATTTCTCTGACCATCACTCCCGCCTCCTCCAGTGGCGACATCACGCACCCGGCGCTTTATATTTCCCAGGGGACATTGTCGCTGGGCAACAACGTATTCACGATTGACAACGCGTCCGGCAGCCCGTTGGGCGTCGGCACCTACACTTTGATTGCGCAAGCCAGTGGAAGTATCACCAGCGGCGGTGGGTACTCGGTCGCCGACGTGACCGGCAACGGATTGGCGGTCAATACCATCGGGTTGATCCAGGTCACCGGCGGCAGCGTGAACCTGGTCGTCCAGTCCTACACCGCCAAAAGCCTGGTTTGGCAGGGTGGCAATCCCAATGCCAATTGGGACAATGGCACTACGGCCAACTGGCTGAACGGGTCGTCGCCCAGTGTCTTCACCGAATCGGATCTGGTCACCTTCAATTCCGTCGGCTCCGCCAATCCGACGGTCAGTCTGGTCGGCGTCCTGGCGCCGGGTGGCATGACCGTGGACACCAGCGCCAACAACTACACCCTCAGCGGTGGCGGTAAAATCGGCGGTGCCACCGGCTTGACCAAGATCAGTGCCGGGACATTGGTCATGCAAACCACGAACACGTATTCCGGCGACACGGTCATCAGCAACGGCGTTCTTCAACTCGGCGGGAATAATGTGATTCCAGGCGGCTCCAGCGCCGGCCAGGTCGTGGTCCAGAGTCCCGGTACGCTGGACCTGAATACGTTTAACAATACCGTCGGCGCGCTGAGCGGCAATGGCACCGTGAATTGCACGGGTGGCAGTGCGACCACGCTGGCGGTGGGAAACAATAATGCCAGCGGAACTTTCTCCGGCCTTCTCGAAAACACCTCCGGCACGCTGGGGCTGACCAAGGTTGGCACCGGGACTGAAACGATCAGCGGCGCCAACACCTATACCGGCCCCACGGTGATCAGCAGTGGCACATTGCGGGCGGGCAATCTCAATGCCTTTGCCGACAGCCCGGTGACGGTCAACGCGGGCACGTTGGATCTCGGCAGCAGCCTGGTGGTGAGCAATCTGAGCGGTGCGGTCGGCACTTCGATTGCCAATAATTCGAGCGCCAGCCCGGTTACCTTGTTCTCCCACGGCACCGGAGTGATCACCAGTTTGATCGCCGACGGTTCGGGCGGCGGCGCGGTCGGTATCGTCGTGCTCGATGGCGCGCTGACCTTGAACGCGGCCAACAGCTACAGCGGCGGAACCCTCGTGGCCAGCGGCGCGACGTTGAATATCGGTGTCATCAATCCGGGCGGTTCCGGCCAGGCAGGCGCCGGCGGCATCATTGCCAGCAATAACGCGACCATCTCGATGCCGACAGCCGTTTCCACCGGCGCCGGCCCGCTCAACAATATTACCACGGTCGACGGTGCCACCGTGACCTTTACGTCCGGTGAAACCGGCAACAGTTGGGCCGGCCAGTTCATCGGCAGCGCCACCGCCACCAATATCTTCCTCAATGGCAATACCTCCGTCGGCACTTCCGTGGGCAGCTTCGAGTCGTTCTCGAATTTTCTGGGCACGGTGATTATCACCAATGGTGAGGTCCGCGTTCAAACGGGGGTCGGCGGAGTCGGCGGCGGCGATAACACGTCATTTGTCTTTGTCAACGGTGGCGGCATGTTTGCCCGCGATGCCGGCACCATTCACCTGGGTGCTTTATCAGGTAATGGCGTCCTTACCGCTCCCAGCGTTACGGCTCCGGGCACCTTTATGATTGGGGCCAAGAACCTGAACAGCGACTTCGCGGGCGGGATTGCCGGTACCAATAACGTCATCAAAACCGGCACGGGCACGCTCATGTTGGACGGCGGCGGCCAGTTCGTCACCAATGTTACGCAGGTGGGATTGTTCTTCGTCACCAACATTGGTTTTGGCACCAATATGCTTGTCTACATCGGTTCCACCACCGTCAGCAATGGTGTGCTGGCCCTGGCGGCACCATCCGAGTTGACCAATTCCACGCCGGTGACGCTGGCGGGAGCCACGGCGGTGCTGGATGCCTCCGACATGGGTTATATCACCAATCAAATAACCACGGATGGGAATGGCAACACCATCACCAACCAATTCCCGGTGACGAACAGCCTCTTCGAGGTGGTTTCCGGCCAGACCCTGGACGGAATCGGAACATTACGCGGCATCCTGCTTGCCGACGCCGGCTCCACCTTTAGTGTCGGTTTGCCAACCGGAAGTTTCACCGTCACCGGCAACGCTGAACTGGCGGGAGCGGTGACGATGAGTGTGAATGCCGC
>DATEGR010000152.1:0-13305 GCA_035279985.1 Verrucomicrobiia bacterium | reverse complement strand
CCCAACAACCGGAGCGGTCGGGAAACCAGTTTCTCCCGGGCCAAAAGGACACAGCCCAGCCGGTAAATGTCCCCGGCTTCGGTGAGCGGTTCTTCCACCGAAATCTGGCGGGTGAGCGTCTTGAAATCGCTGTACCGCACCTTCACCTGGACCGTGTGCGCGCCCAGACGCCGGCGCTTGAGCCGGGTCGAAATGTCAGCGGCCTGTTCTTTCAGACAGGCCCGCAGCACCTTGCGATCCTCCGTATCCTGCAGCAAGGTCTCTTCACCGCTGATGCTTTTGATTTCGTCGCCGAGTTCCAACGGACGGTCGTCCCCGCCAAAGGCGAACTGCTTCAGCCGGACGCCAAACGAGCCGACCAGGGCCCGCAAATCTCCGGGATAATCCTGCAAATCCCCCACGGTGCGGATGCCGGACTGGTGGAGGATTTGTTCGGTCACTTTGCCCACGCCAAATAGCGCCCGGACCTCGAGGGGCCGCAGGAATTGCACCCGGTCGCGGTCGCAAATGACCGTCAGCCCGTCGGGTTTTTGATGGTCACTGGCGATTTTGGCGAGGAGTTTGTTCGAGGCGATGCCGATGGTGGCGGACAATTCGCGCTCGGACCGGATGCGTTGTTTCAAGGCGCGCGCGACGGGCACCGCCTCCAGCAGCGAGGCATCCGGATCGGCACGCTGACAAAGCGCCGAAACATCGGCGTAGGCTTCGTCAATGGACATCTGTTCGATCACCGCCCCCGTGTCGGCGACGAGGCGCATGATTTCGCGGGATTCCTGCCGGTAATGCTCCATCCGCGGCCGGACAAACACACCGTGGGGACAAAGCCGGCCGGCGGTCGCGCTGGGCATGGCGGAACGCACCCCGAATTTTCGGGCCTCGTAACTGGCGGCGCACACCACGCCCCGTTGCGTGGGCGGGGCGCCGACAATCACCGGTTGGCCGCGCAAGGCCGGAGCATCGCGCTGCTCCACCGACGCATAAAATGCGTCCATATCCAGATGGAAGAGTACCCGGTACATCGCCACCCCAGCTTGCCAAAGCCGGCCTGCAGACGAAAGCATGCGGAAAAGGAAGGAAAGGCTGAAGCCCGGGACCCGCACAGAGCTCAATGTATTTTCCCCCGCACTTTGCGATCTTTGCGGTTACCAAAGAGACCAGCCGTTTAAGCCTTTCGTCTTTGGCCTTGCGGGTTTAGCCTTCGTATCCACCGTGAAACCGCTATTCATTGCACTGGGCATGACCGCCATCCTTTCGGGTTGTTCGACCGCCCCAACTGCGAAGCCGCCGAAGGACGGTACCTTCGATATTGTCCACACCCGTTTCCTCGGCTCGCTTTGGAACGAGGCGTACGCCCGGGCATCGATTGTTTCCCAGGATGGCGGGGAGTCTTTCGTCGTCCCCGGCGGGGCGATCTGGGCCTTTGGCGACACGTTCAAAGGTTCCCGGTCCGCCGATGGCACTCCGCACTTTGCCGGGGGCGCGTTTGCCCCGGCCATCGCTTTTCTCGCGGATAACGCCACCCGTTATCCACCCGCGTTCAATTTTCTGGTGTCCACCAACGGTGGCGTTTCGGCCCTGGACTTCCTGCCGGCGGAACGGCCAACTGAGCGTTATCGGCTCTGGCCGTTGGGCGGCATCCACGTAAACGGTCAATGCTACCTCTTCTATTCGTTGATCGAGGTTTTCGGGAATGGTTCGTGGGATTTCCGCGGCGCCGGTTCCGGTCTCGCCCGCTCCCAGGTGCCCCTCGGACACTACGAGCGTTTGCGCCCGGACGGGAACTGGCGCTTTCCGGTCGAGCCTACCCAGGTAATCGAGGCGGACGGCTGGCTTTATCTTTTCGGGATCAAGGAATTCAAAGGGAAGCAAGGGGTCGCCCTCGCCCGCGTGCGCCCGGAAAAAATTGAGGACCCCGAGGCCTATGAATTTTACACGGGCGCCGGCCCGAAATTCTCGCCCAAAAAAGAGGCCGCCACGGTGCTGGTCACAAACGTCCCCGGCCAGGTCGCCGTGGCCTGGAATCCGTATCTGAAGAAGTACGTCATGGCGTCGTCGAGCGACTTCGATCACCCGCGGGAGATCCGCTTCCTGGTCGCCGCTGCGCCTTACGGTCCCTGGAGCCCACCGGTGGCTCGCCTCCTGGTGCCTGAAAATCGTCAGGGGAAACGGGTGGAGATGGTCTATTGCGCCTATCTCCATCCGGAACTGTTCCGGGAAAATGGCCGGGTGATGAACCTGACTTACTCACTGGGTTTGAAAGACGCCGGCTTCGATGCCAATTGCGAGATGGTGGAGTTTGAAATCAGGCTAAAGGCTGAAGTTCAGGTTCAAGGTCCAAAGCCCCAAGCCCAAAGTCACAGCTCCAAATTTTAACGACAGGGAACTATTCAATCCCGGATTTCCGATTGTGAGAATGGTTTTCACGCATTCCGCCTGGTTCGCGGTTCTCACGATAAACCATGCTTGCTCCGTTTTCTGCTGTGAAAGATTTTTGGTAAAAAGCCAGGTCAGCCAAAGTGACCGCGTAAAGCGGCGCCGGGCGGCAGGCCAACCAAAAATGTCCCGCGTAACTTTCGATGATAAAACGATTTAGTTCCATGGCCAATCCTGAGCATCGGACCAGCCGCCAGCCGGTATTCAAGCCGGGGATTACTCGCAAGCCACACCGCCCTTGACAGGCGTCAGCTTCATGGCAAAAGTGAATCTGTTGACATCCATTAGACGGGTGTTCCGTGCCCGGTGGAGCGTCATCCAGCAACGGTAAATAATCCGGGAGTGACCTATGAATAACTATGTGAATTGGGAGATGCAGGGTGTTGAATACTCGAACTGCAATTGCGCCTGGGGCTGTCCCTGCCAGTTCAATGGCCTGCCGACGACGGGCAATTGCCGCGCCGTCTGTTTTGTGCAAATCGAAAAAGGCCGGTTTGGCGATGTGCCGCTGGATGGCCTGCGCTGGGGCATCCTGGCGGCCTGGCCGGGCGCCATCCACTTCGGCAACGGCAAGTTTCAAACCGTGATTGACGAACGCGCCAATCCCGCACAGCGCAAAGCTATCGAGGCCGTGTCACACGGACACGAGACGGATCCCGGCTCGCTTATCTGGCAGGTCTTCTCGACCACCATCACGGAATACCTGCCGACGCTCTACAAACCGATTGAGCTCGCCATTGATTATTCGGCGCGCACGGCGCGGGTGAAGGTGCCCGGGGTCGTCGAAGGCAGCGCCGAATCCATTCGCAATCCGGTGACCGGCGCGCCGCATCCGGTGCGGGTTACCATGCCTACGGGCTTTGAGTTCACCGACAGCGAAGTGTTAAGCGGCAAATCCAAAGCGGGCGGCCCGATTGAGCTGAATCTCGATGGCTCGCACGCGCATCTGGCGCGCATCCACTGGAGCACGCACGGCGTCGTGCGTTGAGCTCCCTCGTGCCGATGGGTGACCGCACCTCGCTTGAATCCTTGCTGCGCCGGGACCGATGGCTCATTGGCGGCGCGCTGGCCGTCTCCATCGCGCTTTGCTGGGCCTGCATTGTGCCCATGGCCCGCGACATGTACGGCGCGATGACCGGTCCGGCGGCCTGGATGATGACCGGCCGTTGGGATTTCGCCCATCTGTCGCTGCTCTTCGCCATGTGGGTGGTGATGATGACGGGCATGATGCTGCCATCCGCCGCGCCGACGCTGTTCCTGTATGCGGGGGTGATTCGAAAAAGCCCGGAGGGCGGGCGGGCGCCGGCCCACGTTTATGCGTTCGCGGGCGGTTATCTCCTCGTGTGGACGGCGTTCAGCCTGGTCGCCACCGTGCTGCAGCGCGGGCTGGCGAACCTGCTGCTGCTGACACCCATGATGGAAGTGCGCGACCGCGCGGTGGGTGGCGCACTGCTGATCGTCGCCGGACTTTATCAACTGACGCCCTTCAAGCGCACCTGTCTCGAATCCTGCCGGTCACCCGCTGCGTTCATTGTCCGGCACTGGAAACGCGGCGCCATGGGCGGGTTTCGTCTGGGTCTGGCCCACGGGGCTTATTGCCTCGGTTGCTGCTGGGCACTGATGCTTTTGCTCTTTGCCGGCGGCGTGATGAACCTTTGGTGGATTGGCGCGCTCACGGTTTTTGTTCTGCTGGAAAAGCTCGCCCCACTTGGCGCGCAGGGTGGACGCCTCTCCGGTCTGCTGATCATTGCGCTGGGTCTATGGCACCTCGCCCAAACTCCATTCGTGGCTCCATAGGTTCGCCTCTTTTCCCGGGCATGCTTGAGCTTATCGCCAACACTCCCCGGTCCGGGCGTTCCCTATGTTCTGAGCCTGCACTGTTACCTTTGTTTTGAGCCTGCACCAACCGCAGAGAGTGCAGAGAACCATTCAATTTACGATTTGCGAATTCCGATTTACGACTCCGATCAACTCCGCTCAATCGCGAGCAGGTTGAAAAAAGGTCTGCGGTTCCGCATAAATCTTTGTTTGCTCCGTTTGCTTCTGTAGAACTGCCAACAAAGCTTTGAACAGGGGGCAAACAGAGTCGATGAAGAAAAGGCCTGGGGTAGGGAGGCGCGCCGCGCCATCCGGTTATCGCAGCGCGATGACCCTACCCTGGCTCGTCAGCAGCCTCGCCCCACCCGATTGCACCGATACCAAAACCGACCCGTTCGTCACGCTTCATCGTGGTCCAGCCAACTGTGAAAGCGCGGCGAGACAGGTTTTTACTTCGCGCGCCAGTGTCTCCCGATCCGGTGCACCCAAACCGTGCGGGTCAAAGCGATGGCGATAATGCAGACGGAGCAACTCCTGCAACGGTCCGCGCAAGTCCTTCAGCGCCGGTTCCTCCAGTGCCCGGGTGAGCCATGTGGAAAGCAGCTCGCCGGGTTGTCGGGGCACGCCGCGCGCCGCCAGCTTCTGTTCGAGCAGGTAAAATTCCGAATCCAGCCCCGGCCAGACGACCGCCGCAGCGGTTTTCGGGTCCCCTTTTTGCCGCTGCCGTCGCCGGCCCCGCCGGAAAATGATTTGATACAGCAACAGCGCCAGCATGGGCACCAGCGCCCAAAGGATGTATTGGCGCAAATTGGTCTGGCCCCAGCGGAATTTGGCAAATTGAAACCCAATCCACGACCGCAGATCGGAAAGCCACTGCCAGAACGACGCGCGTTTGCCTTCCTCCGCCACCCACGACGCGGGGGTGGTGTCAAAGTTTTCCCACCTTTTGGTTTGGGCATCCCAGACGAGGCACCACGCGTGGGCGTCGCGTTCGCGCACGACATAGCCGTGGCCGGATCGTTCGTGGACGACGTAGCCGACGGCATAGCGCGCGGGGATGTTCAGCTCGCGCAACAGAAGCACGGTGGCGGTGGCGAAGTACTCGCAATGACCGCTGCGACTGGTCAACAAGAAGCGCGCCAGCGGCGTTTCATTCGTGGTCGCCAGCTTGTCCGGCCCGAGCCAGACGCTGTAGGTGAAATGGTTCTGGAAAAATTGATAGACGGTCCGGAGGGTTTGTGATTCATCCCCGGCCACAATCTTCATCCCGGAAATCACCTGCTTGAGCGCCGGCACTTCATTGGTCGGCACGGCCAGGTCCAGCAAATTGGTGCTCGTGTCCGGCGGTGAATCGATGGTGTCGCCGGGGCCGTAGAGCGCGTTGAAGATGACGAGTCCCGGTCCTTCGGCGAGCACCGCGCCTTCACTGTTTACCGAGAGGACGTAAGCGAAGAGATTATCCAGCCGGCCGCAGCCCGTCGGCAACGGCAGCAACGCTTTGCCGCCGTCGAGGTAACAAGCGAGATTGACCGAGGCGGTGTTGGTTTTGCCCTGCAGTAATATCCAGGTCGACTGGTTGGTTTCGGGCGACCGATACGCGAAATCGTTCCGCGCGGTACCCGCATACCAGCTTTGTCTGCCGGAATAATAGGTGCGGTAGCTGGCTTCGCGCAGATAATCCGGCGGCGGTTCATGGTTTTTCGTCTGCAGCCGGATGACAATCCGGCCGGACAATTCCAATTTGCCGATCTGGCCGATGGCGGTGGTGGCTTCCATCGGGTCGGCTTTTTGTCGCATGAACCGCGCGAACCAGGCCGTATTGTAACCTTCGAGGAACCGCTCCAAAACGCCAATGCCGCTCTGGCTGAAATACCCAAGGACAATCACCGTCGCCAACATGCCCGCCCAGACGGCGATGCCATAACGCCGGGACCGGAACGGCCACAACGCCCACACGGTCAAAACACATTGTCCCCAATAATACGAAGTGGTGCCGTTGTTCGGATGGATGCCGGCGGAAAAAAGGCACACGATGAAATAGGGATAGGACACGTTCAGACCGCCACCGGCCGGCGGCGGGTTCCCGGATTTCCGTGCCCGTTGCGCGCGCCGGTGCGAATAAAATGAGATGGCGGTCCAGGGAATTTTTTCGCGCTCGCTGAACGATTGCGCCGCGATAAACAGGAACAGCGTCATGGGCAGCCAGCGGAAAAATGCGCTGGAGGCGCGCACACTGGTGAGCGTGGCGTTGCGGGCGGCCGCCGGACCGCTGAACAGGCCGCTCAGGCTGCCACCCTCCTCGTTGGAGGTGAAGGCATAAACGGCCGTGGCCAACGTCAGTATGGTGCAGAAAGTCATAACGCGGCGGAGGTCGGTGTCCGACAATTCCCAACGCGCTTTGATAAACTGCGCGCTTTCGAGAATGATGCCCATCACCGCGCCGGCGAGCAGCAAACCGGATTGCCAGCCCCAGAAGAGCAAAGCCGCGAGCAGCAAAAACGGCGGCGTTTTGATGGCGCGCGTTTCAGGCGTGGGCGCGTTTTCACTCATGACAATCCCGCCAGTTGTTCCTCAATTTTGCCGGGTTCAAGAACATGAAAGTTTTCCGGCTCGGCGCGCAAGGGACCGGCATCCGGCTTCGCCTTGCCCGGCGGCACAATGACGAACACCAGCACCGGCAGGCGCAAGGCGCGCAGTTTTTCCACCAGGCGCTTCCGCGCATCGTCCCATTTTTGCAACACGCAGATGCAGCCGCTCACAACCGACACATGGGCGATGACCAGGTGTTCGAGCATCGCAAATGGCTTGTCGCCGCACGCCCGGACCGAAGCGAGAATTTCCAGCATTTGATCGGCATGGGCCAGCCCGCGTCCGGCGGTGAAGCAATAGGATTCCGGGCCGACGAACAGCAAATCCAGCAGCGATTCCTGCGTCAACACCGTGCAGGCAAAGGACGCGGCGACGGAAACCGCTTCCTCAAGAATTTCACTGTGCAGTTCGTCGGTAAACGTGTCGAGCACCAGGGCGTGGCGGACAAAAAATTCGTCCTCGAATTCCTTCACGATGGGCCGGCCCGCCCGGGCCCAACTGCGCCAGTGAATGTGCCGCAGGGGATCGCCCCGGCGATAGTCGCGCAGCGAAACAAATTCCTCGCTGCGTCCAATATTTGCCGCCAGGGCGACGCCACCCTGCTGGTACTTCATCGTGCCGGGCAGCGCGATGGGCGGCAGCCAATAACGTTTCGGCAAAACCAGAACCGTTTGGGGCGCGGAAATCCGGCTGAATGCGCGGAACAGTCCGAGGGGATCAGGCCGCGCCAGCGTGAGGCCGGTGAAACGCAGGACTCCGCGACGCAGCGGCAGGATTTCCACGCTCACTTCCGTTTCGCCCCGCGGTGCGAGCGGCGGGACCGGCACTGCCACCGGGTTTACCCGCCGGAACGGATTGTTCCGCCGCCGCTCGCTGATTTGAAACGGCCGGAGCCGTCTGTTTTCGGCCAGCTGAAACGCAAACCACTCCTCAAATGGCGGGCGCGGATCGGTGAAATTTTCCAGCAAGGTCAGCCCGGTTTGGGCCTGCCCGGTCAAATTTTTCAACCGCACGCGGTAGGGCAGCGGTTTTCCCGCGGTACCGAATCGGGGCAAGGCGCGGGTCGCGGAAAATTTTGCGCGGAAAAACCGGCCGACCGCAACCGCGGAAAGCAACAGCGCCAGCAACAACGCGAATGCCTGATAAACGACATTGTTTTCCACATCCACGCCGACCGAGGCCGCGACGAGGAAACCACCGGCCACGCACAGCCCGGCCAGCGTAAACCGGCGCCGCGCCCGGTACCACAGCGACGAACCGAGGCGGTAGATCAGGTAAAGCAACCTGTAAATCGGCTTCACTTTGAATTTACGATTTACAATATGCGATTGACGAGCCGACTCGAAATTTGCCGTTGTTGCGTAAATCGTAAATCGCAGATCATAAATTTCTACGCCGGCACTTTGAGCTTCTTCAGGATGTCCTCGACGACGACGCGCCCGACCAGGCCGGAGAACCGCGCTTGCGGTTCCAGTACCAGCCGGTGCGCGATGACCGGCACCGCCAAAGACTGAATTTGTTCCGGCGCGACAAAATCAACTCCGTCGAACAAGGCCAGGGCCTGCGCGGTTTTCATCAGCGCGATGGAAGCGCGCGGGCTGGCGCCGAGCTGGACCCCGGCCGTGGAGCGCGTGGCCGCGACGATGTCCACGGCATAGCGCTTCAATTCGTCGCTGATGCGCACGTCTTCCACCGCGCATTTCAACGCCAGCACGTCCGCGAGCGTCGCGCACGGTTTCAGCTGGTCGAGCGGGTGGTTATGCTGTTGTGCGGTCAGGATGGCCGTCTCCTCCTCCGGCGGGACGTAGCCGAGCGTGAATTGCATGGCAAACCGGTCCATTTGCGCCTCCGGCAGCGGATACGTTCCGCGGAATTCGACCGGATTCTGCGTGGCGATGACGAAAAACAGTTCCGGCAAATTCCGGCGTTCACCTTCGACGCTCACCTGTTGTTCGCCCATGGCCTCGAGCAGGGCCGATTGCGTGCGCGGCGAGGCGCGGTTGATTTCGTCGGCGAGCAGGATGTGAGTGAACACGGGGCCTTCGTGATAATGGAACTGCTGGTCGTGCTGGCTGAAAATGGAAACGCCCAGGATGTCCGACGGCAGCAAATCGGGCGTGAACTGGAGACGCTTGAACTGCGCGTCAATCGAGCGGGCCAGCGCCTTGGCCAGCGTGGTTTTGCCCGTGCCGGGAAAATCCTCGAGCAGCACATGACCGCCGCTGGCCAGCGCGGCGAGGAGCTGGCGGGTCGGGCCGGTCTGGCCGCGCATGATTTTGGAGATGTTATCGGCGATTTTCCGGTAGGTTTCGCGCGCGGCTTCAAGCGGGGTTGAGGTCATGACAAATCCTGGCAATGGGAACAACCACAACGGGAAAAGGTTGCGGCGGGCTTTGCATCGTCCTGCGCAAGTTAGCAGGCCAGGCGGCCGGCCACGAACAAAATAATCTCCGTTGGCTCATGCGTGGCGGGGGCGCATCGTCAGACGGGACACCACGGCGACCAGACCCCAAACCGCCAGAAACGCGAACGCCAGCGTCACGAGGCGCGTCGGCCAGTTGACCGCCCGGATGTTGGCCGCCTGCATTTGAATGGTCATCGGCTTGCCCGGTTCCGTCTGCAAGACCTGCGTGAAGGCGTAACCGGCGCCGCGGATCGGCAGGTTGACGTGCAACGGCTGCACCTGGGTCGCCCCGATTTCCTGGGCCTGCTGTAACTTGGCCGATTGCAGCTCCGCCGCCGCATTGTCGTATGACAAATTGAGGCTCGAACCTGGCAGCGGGGCGTTTTTGTCGGCATTGACTTGCCCGTTGTTGCGCCAACTGAACTCGCTTTGCGCATGGATGAGGTTGCTGGCCTGGGCATTCTGCAAATCCTTTTCGAGCTGTTTGACGTCCTGGACTTCATCCGCCCCTTTGGCCGCTTTCACCTTGGCCCGCCAGAAATTCACGCTGGCCTCGCGCACGTTCCCGCTGGCCAGTTGGCGCTGCGCTTCGTTCACGTCCCGCAAGGCTTCCACCTTCGTCTGCTCCTGGCTGGCCTGTTCCATGCGCGAATAGTCGAGCATGGAAAAACTCCGCGAGGACGCTTGCGGGACCGCGGCGGTCTCACGCGTCATCGTGCCGCCAAAATCCTGGTAGTCGTAATCCGGCGGCAGATAAATTTCCCACCGCGCATTCTTCAATGGCACGTCGAATTGCGGGGAAACGAACCCGACCGTGCCATGGCGGCGCGGGAACGTGTTGGTGCCCACATAGACCAACTCCACCGACATCGCGCCGTCGTCCACACCGGATTGCTCGATGGGCAGCAGGAGTTTGCCGTCACGCAAACTCGGCTGCACCGGCTGGCCGGCCACGAACGCCGACCAGACTTTTGCGCCCGCCGGCAATCCAATCGCAAGGAACTGCCGCCCGTTGTTCCGCACGGACAGTGACATCTCGGTCATCATCTGGCCGTCATCGGCCAGGACACTGGTGAATTGCGCGCTGTCCACGAGCGCCTGCAGCACCTCGGCTTCATCAAACCGCCGCACGTCGAGCGTCAGTTGGTAACCCGGCCGCACATAATGATACGTCAGCGCGGTCGACACGTCGGGCGCACCGGCCCAATCGGGAAAATCGCCCGTGTCCACGCGCTGCAAGTCCACTGCGCTCAATTCGCTCACCTGCAATGGCGCTTTGGCCGAGATGGCCAGCAGGCCGGTTTCGCGTTCCACGCCTGCCGCCGACACCCCGGTCACGGCCAGCGCGTTTGTGTTTGCCGGGCGTGGCTGGTCCCACGTGACCGTAAGGGTATAGAAGCCCTGTACCGGGCTCTGCAATTCCACGCGCCAGACTGCGTCTTTGGCGTCGGAAGGACGCGCGCCGCGAGTCCCTGACTGGTTTGGATTTTGGGGGCTCGTGTAACTGGCCCCTCCGAGTAATTCCTTGCTGCGGATGTTCGGACCGGAAATTTCGACATTCTTGAATTCCGCCGGGACCTTCACGCGCAGCTCTTTCACGGGCGCGTTGGCAATGTCATACCGCACCCGGGCGCAGCCACTGACCAGGGTTTCGGTGAAGGTGAACGTGTTGACCACCTCGGCGCGCACCCAGGCGGCGACGGCCTCGGTCGCCACGCTTAATTGCCAATCCGGCGTGGATTTCGGTTCGGCTGAAATGAATTTGTAAGCCAGCACGTTGCCCGACCCGGCCAGGGCCGCGTAATCCGGCAGAGACAACGCCGGGATTTCTGTCAGGCCCTCGAACGTTTCTGTTTTTACCCCGACACCGGGTGTCGGGGTAACCGCGACAAAGCCGGTGAGCTTCGCCGTATCGAGCGGGTGTACGCCGACGGCAGCCATTGATTCAGGCAGTTCCTTGAAGCTCCGGGTCAATTCGATGCCCAGGGTATAGGCGCCGCTCGTCCGGTCTTTCAACGTCACCTCCAGAACACGCGGGCCGTCGTTGTGTTCGACCTGTTGCAGGATGTTGTTGCCGACAACACGTTCCACGCGGTACCCGTCGGGCAAAGCGACACGCAATGAGAACAAGCCGGTGCGCTTGATGGTGTAATCAATTGTGGCCGAAAGCCCCACCTGCTCGGCGCCCACCCGGAAATTATTCCGCACCACGGCTTCAATTTCCGGCTGGACAGTTTCAGCCCGCACACGAAGGGCAAAGTCCGGAGTGGAAAACCGGAACACGCTGAACAGACGGCCGGTCTTATCGGCGCCCGCCTGCGTGAATTCCTCGGCGTCCACCCGCTCCAGACCGGACGTCGATTCGACCGACAACCCCAATTCCTCGGTTCCCTGCAAAGCCACCAGTCCCGTTTCGCGTTTCACGTCGAGCGCCTGCGGCACGGCCACCGCCTCGCTGGCCGGGAGCGCCGCCAGGATCTTTTCGGTTTCGATTGTCAATTTCCACGCCGACGAGACGCCCTTAAGCAAGTCCACGACGAGAACCTGCCCCTCTCCCGGCCTTGCGGCCACCCTCTCCCCGCCGGGCGGGGAGAGAGACGGGGCGAGGGGCGCGTTTTTGACTTCCCAGGTCCGGATTTCCTTTCCTTCAACCCGCAGGAGGCGTTGGCCGGCGGGCAACTGGATCCGCGCCTGGCGCAATTCTCCCTGCGTAATCTGGTAATCCAGCGTCGCGCGCACATTCACCAAGCCGCCACCGAACGTTACCAGCGCGGTGTTGCGGCAAAATACCGTCGCGGCCACTTCCGCGGCCCGCTTCATCCGCGGCGTCCAGAGCAGTTCAATGCGGCCACCGGAACCGACCACGGCCTCCACGCGGGTCTTGTCCTGGTCCGGGATGCGCTTGAACGAAATCGCCGTGGGAAAGTCCACGTCCGCCCCGGATTCATCGAGCGCGAGCGCGACCCGGCTGGACAAGGCGGGTGGAATGCCGAATGCGAGCCGGCGTTTGGTCACGTCACCGGCGATTTTGACCAGCAGCTTGACCTGCAAGATTACGGTGCCGCGGCTGTTGAGTCGCGCCGCCACGCCATCGCCGTCCCGGATGAGTTCGGCGCTGCCGCCTTTGACCGTGAATTGCTGGACCGCCACATCATCGCCGAAGAGCGGAACGGTCTGGCCGAGGGTGGTCGAAGCGAATTGCAGCGTGGCATTCAACAGCGCCACGCGGTCGTTCACCGTCCCGGAATAACTGGCGGAAACGATGGAACTGGGTCCGGAATTCAGAGTTTGGAGTTGGGAATTGGCAGCGGACCCGCTGTTCAAACTGATTGCGAACAGCAAGATGACGCTGGCCATCACGGGCGGCAGGCTTGAAGCCGGCGCCGGCGGTCCGGCGGGCGGCGGCTCGATCGGCTCCGATTTCTGACTGCGCGGCCAGTAGCGCCAGACCAGCCAGGCGATAACGGCCAGCGTGACCACCGGGAAGCCGACGATGAGCGCGTCGTGCAATGCGCGCCATTGGACCAGCAGACTGCACACCGACCCGAGGATTAACATCAGCGCCACCGTGAGGATGAAGGTGCTGCGATTCAACCGGCGCCATTGCGTCCACCACACGACCAGACCAACCAAAAATGCCACCGTCTGCCACACCATTTGCAGGGTCTGGAAGGTGTGCAACGACATGATACGCGCCCGGATGGAAAGCGGCTCGTCACGGACATTGAGCACTTTTGTGAACAGGAACGGCTGGCCGGTCTGCGGCAGCTCGATGCGGAGCGACCGGATGCCGGCCACGGTCGCCAGCGGCGGCGGCGCAATGGTAGAAGCAAATCCGGCAACCGGTTTGCTGAGTGTCGCTGGCAGGCCACCGCCTCCACCCCCGCCTCCGGTGCCACTAACTCCTGCGCTCGCGATGCTACCGAGCATCGAACCACCGCCCGGCTGCACCGGGGTCGCAACCGGCGGCGTCCCGGCGACAAACTGGCCACGAGTGATTGCCCGCCGTTGCAGGTCGGCGGCGACTTCCTGCGGCGTGGCCTGCTGTATCAGACCGCGCT
>DATEGR010000151.1:0-7238 GCA_035279985.1 Verrucomicrobiia bacterium | reverse complement strand
GTTTTGGCGCGGAGGTGAAGCGGAGAATCATTTTGGGCACCTACGTTTTGAGCAGCGGTTACTACGACGCGTATTACCTGCGCGCCCAAAAGGTCCGCACGCTCATCCGCAATGATTTTTTGAAGGCGTTCGAAACCGTGGATGCCATGGTTACGCCGACCGCGCCGACCGCGGCGTTCAAAATCGGCGAGAAATTCGACGACCCGCTGCAGATGTATCTGTGTGATGTGTTCACGCTCGCGTGCAACCTCGCCGGCATCTGCGGCATCAGCCTTCCCTGCGGTTTCACGAAATCACCCAGGCTGCCGATCGGCCTGCAATTGCTGGGCAAACCGTTTGGCGAGGACACGCTGTTACAGGTTGCCCACGCCTACGAACGGGGCACAAAATGGCACCGGGAGAAACCACCACTCTAAGCCGGAACCCTGCCGTTGAGAATGGATGCCTGGCGACCACCCACACGCGCAGGACAGGCGTCGCGCCTGTCTCCATCCAGAAATTCCGCCTCACCAGTTGGTGACTGCCCATAAGCCGGGGTAACAACGCCTCAAGGCGGAAATTCAAAAGTCAGAGACAGGCGCGACGCCCGTCCTGCGGCATCGTTACGGCCAAGCTCCGGCCGTTTTTAGACTTTCCGTTGAACGAACGAACGGGCTTGCATTCCAAGTAACTTGATGGTTACTTAATAGGCTTCATGGCCAAACCTGTCAAAACCACCGGCGTTACGCTGCGGAATCCCGAACGCACACGCAAGCGCATTTTGGCCGCCGCGTTGAAGGAGTTCGCCGCGCATGGGTTTGCCGGGGCCCGGGTGGATGTCATTGCGCAGCGCGCGGCCATCAACAAACGGATGCTCTACCATTACTTTGGCAACAAGGAAGGTTTGTTCCGGGAAGTGTTGCGCCTGAAAATGGCCGAGCGGCAGGCCTGGGCCGAAACGTTGTCGGGGGATCCGGCGGAAAGCCTTGCCTTCTGGTTTGAGGCCGCGTGCAAGGACACCGACTGGGTCCGTTTGCTGGAATGGGAGGCGTTGCAGAAGGCCGGCGGGAAGTTGATTGACGAAAAAATCCGGCGCGCGGCCACGGCGCGCGGTCTGGAGCGCATCCGGCAGCGGCAGGCCCGCGGCCAGATCTCTGCCGCACTCGATCCGCGCCATGTGATGTTGACGATGCGGTCGCTGACCATGTTTCCGGCGGCGTTTCCCCAATTGACCCGGCTCATCATGGGACGGCCGGTTTCCGATCCCAAATTTCAGAAGGAGCGGGCCGCGTTTTTGAAAACATTTGCAGCGGCATTTCAACCACCCATATTGCGAGGTTCGTCAAAATCAATGTTGCCAGGTAAAACAGCATGAAAAATTCAATTTTAATCTGGGGAATATTCGCGGCCGCCGCCGGGCTGTTGACCGATGGCTGTTCCCGCAGCGCGAAACCGGCGGGGGGCGGCGGGGCGCCGGTTCTGGTGGCCCGCGCGTTTACCACCAACGTACCGGTGCAGATTAATCCGCCGCCGGTCGGCCACGTGCTGCCGTATTCGACGGTGACGATCCGCCCGCAAATCGGCGGCATTCTGGAGCAGATCCATTTCCGGGAAGGTTCGGAGGTGGAATCGAACGCGCTGCTTTTTACGATTGACCCGCGCCCGATGCGGGCGGCCCTGGCGCGCGACCAGGCGCAATTGGAAAATGCCACGGCGCAATTCAATCGCGATCAAAAACTGCTGGAAGCAAAAATTGAATCACCGGACCAGTTTGACATCAGCCAAGCCAACCGGGACACGCTGGCGGCAACCGTGCGGTCGGACGAATTGAATTTGAGTTTCACCGAAATCCGCGCACCGTTCGACGGCGTGACGGGGAGCCTGCAATTTCACGCGGGTAACGTCGTGAAAGCCCCCGACGACACGCTGCTCACCATCAACCAGATTCACCCGATTTACATCCAGTTCGGCGTGCCGGAACAATATCTGCCGGAAATCCGACAGGAGATGGGCCAGCACCCGCTGAAGGTTTCAGCGACCTTCGAAAACCTGAACGTCCCGCCACCGCACGGTGTGCTGACATTCGTTGACAACAGCATTGACCCGACGACCGGCATGATTCAGCTCAGGGCCACGTTCCCGAATGAAGACAGCGCCTTATGGCCCGGACAATTTGTGACCCTGACGTTGACGCTGTCGGAATTGACCGATGTCGTCGTGGTGCCGTCACAGGCGGTGCAGACGGGACAAACCGGACAGTTTATTTACGTCGTGAAATCCGACCAGACCGTCGAGGAACGACCGGTAACCATCGGCATCACGTATGATGGTGAAACGGTCATTGCCAATGGGCTGAAAGCCGGTGAAACCGTTGTCACCGACGGGCAATTGCGGCTTTCGCCCGGCGCCGCCGTGAGCGTCAAGAGTGCAAACACGTCCACCAACGTACCATGAGCATTCCGGCCTTGTTCATCCGCCGACCGGTGATGACCACGCTGGTCATGGCGGGAATATTGCTGACCGGCCTTATTGGCTTCCGGCAATTGCCGGTGAGCGATTTGCCGAATGTGGATTATCCCACCATCAACATCTCGGCCAGTCTGCCCGGCGCCAGTCCGCAGACGATGGCCTCGGCCGTCGCGACGCCGTTGGAAAAACAATTGTCCACGATTGCCGGCGTGGATTCGATGTCGTCGGTCAGTTCGCTCGGGTCGGTGAACATCACCGTCCAATTCTCGCTGGACCGGAACATTGACGCGGCGGCGCAAGACGTCGAGTCGGCCATTGCCCAGGCCGTGAGACAACTGCCGCCGAACATGCCGTCGCCGCCGACGTATCGAAAAGTCAATCCGGCGGATTTCCCGATTATTTTCCTCGCGATGTCATCCGACGCGCTGCCGCTTTCGGACGTGGACAATTACGCGGAAAATTTGATGGCGCAGCGCATCTCAATGGTGAATGGCGTCGCGCAAGTGAACGTCTTCGGTTCGCAACAATACGCCGTGCGCATTCAAGTGGACCCGAACAAACTCGCGGCTTATGGATTGGGAATTGACCAGGTCGAGCAGGCCGTCGAAGCAGGCAACGTGAACCAGCCGCTCGGCATTCTTTACGGAAAACACCAGGCCTTCACGGTTCAAGCCAATGGGCAATTGAACAACGCCGCAGAATTCCGCCCGCTCATCGTCGCGTATCGCAATGGCAATCCCGTCCGGCTGGAGCAACTGGGCAGTGTGCTCGACAGCGTGCAGAACGACAAGGTCGCCGGCTGGTATAACGGCTCGCGGGCGGTCGTGCTGGCGGTTCTTCGCCAGCCGGGCGCGAACACGGTGGAAGTAGTGGACAACATCAAAAAATTGCTGCCGCAATTCCGGGAGGAAATTCCGGCGGCGATGAAATTGGACGTGGCCATTGACCGTTCCTTCAACATCCGTCAGTCGGTCCACGACGTTGAAGACACGCTGTTTGCCGCCATTTGTCTCGTGGTGCTCGTGATATTTTTGTTCCTGCGCAACTGGTCGGCGACGCTCATCCCGAGTCTCGCGTTGCCGATGTCGCTCATTGCCACGTTCGGCGTGATGGCGCTCCTGGGTTACAACCTGGACAATCTCTCGCTGCTGGCGCTGACATTGTGCGTCGGCTTCGTCGTGGACGACGCCATCGTCATGCTCGAAAACATCGTGCGCCACATGGAAAACGGCGAGCCGCCGATGCAGGCAGCCTTGAACGGTTCCCGCGAAATCGGGTTTACCATCATTTCCATGACGCTGTCGCTTACGGCGGTTTTCATCCCGGTCCTGTTCATGGGCGGGCTGATCGGCCGCCTGCTGCATGAATTTGCGGTGACGATTGTCGTGGCGGTGCTGGCGTCGGGATTCGTTTCGCTGACGCTCACACCGATGATGTGCAGCCGGTTTGTCCATTCGGAAAAATCCAAAAGGCACGGCCGGCTTTATAATTTCTTCGAGCGATTTTTCGACACGATGCGCGACGGTTACATGCGAACGCTCCAAACGGTCATGCGGCATGGCGTCGCCACGGTGTTGGTTTCGCTCGCCATTTTGGTGTTGTCGCTGGTTTTCTTTATCATCATGCCCAAGGGTTTTTTCGCCGACGAAGACACCGGCCGGATCATCGGCAACACCGAGGCGGCACAGGACATTTCCTTCGAGGCCATGCGCGCGCATCAGCTTGAGGCGATGAAGATCGTCCAGGCCGATACGAACGTCAGCGGCGTCATTTCCTTCATCGGCGGCAGCCCGTTGAACAACGGCCGGCTGTTCTTCAGCTTGAAAGAGAAAAGGAAATTGAGCGCGTCGCAAATCGTCCAGGAACTGCGTCCAAAGCTGGCGCAAATCCCCGGAATGAACGCTTATTTGCGAGTCCCGGCGCTGATTAACGTCGGGCCGTCGGGCCGGGGACTTTACCAATACAGCCTCCAGGACACTGACGTGAAGGAGCTGTTTTATTGGGCGCCGATTCTTCTGGACAAATTGAAACAACAGCCCGGCTTTCAGGACGTGAACAGCGATCTACAAATCGCCGCGCCGCAGGTCAACGTGGACATAGACCACGACAAGGCCGCCGCGCTCGGTGTCACGTCGCAGCAGATTGAAAACGCGCTTTACGACGCATTCGGCGAACGGCAAATCTCGACCATTTACGCCGACATCGCCGAATGGTGGGTGCTGTTTGAAGTCGAACCCCGGTTCCAACTCGACCCCGGGTCACTGGCCCGGCTTTACGTCCAATCCTCGCTCACCAACAAGCTGGTCCCATTGAGCGCCGTTGCCAATCTCACCCGCAGCATCGGCCCGACGAGCATCTCGCACATCGGTCAGCTTCCGGCCGTTACGATTTCGTTCAACCTCGCGCCGGGCATATCGTTGAGCACCGCCGTCGATCAAGTCCAAAAAATTGAAGCCGACCTGACTGACGCCAACGGCCAGCACATGCCTCTGACCATCACCGGCAGCTTTCAAGGCGCGGCCAAGGTCTTCCAATCGTCATTCAAGGGACTGGTATTTTTGCTCATCGCGGCCATCCTGGTCATTTACATCATCCTTGGCTGTCTCTATGAAAGCTTCATTCATCCGCTGACGATTCTGTCCGGCCTGCCGTCGGCAGGTCTTGGCGCGTTGTTGACCCTCATGCTGTTTCATCTGGACTTGAACATTTACGGTTTCGTCGGCCTCATCATGCTCGTCGGCATCGTGAAGAAAAACGCCATTATGATGATTGACTTCGCCATCACCGCGCAGCGCGAACGCGGAAAAAATCCGCGCGACGCGATCCTGGAAGGTTGTTTGCTGCGATTCCGTCCAATCATGATGACCACGATGGCTGCGCTCATGGCCACCCTGCCCATTGCGTTCGGTCTTGGCACCGGGGGAGCCGGGCGCCAGCCGCTCGGTCTCGCCGTGGTTGGCGGGCTGGTTTTTTCCCAGCTGCTCACGCTCTACATCACGCCGGTGATTTATCTCTACCTGGAATCGGCCCACCAATGGTACCTGCGCAAACACGCCAAACGCGCGGCGGTGCAATCAGGAATCAAGCCGGCGGCAGCATGAGGACGCATCATCGACCGGATTTCCTTCCCGCTCGGTCACCAGGGCCGTTCGACGCGGAAGAACCCGTTCCCCGACACAGGCAATGTGACGCTCAGCAAGCCTGAGTTGGTATTGGGAGCATTGGTGACCCACGACCATTGCGTGAGTGAAGCGAGCGAACCGTTTTCCCGCAGCAAGGTGTCAATGATGGTATCAGGCCACGAGACGGTAATCGAACCGCCCGTGCGCGCAATAGTCACCTGCACCGGATTACCGACCACAATCAAACCGGCGTCCACCGAACTGTTTCCCGACACGGTGGCAATCACGGTCCAAATGTAAGTGCCCGGAAGCTGGTAGGTGTGGGTGGCGAACTGGTTCGTGCTGTGCGGCGTGGCATCGCCAAAGTTCCAATCGTAGGTTACCGGTGTGGCGTTGTTGGAAACGGCGGGCACCGCCGCAAACGGAGCCGGCCAATTTGCCGGATAGGAAGGCGGGACATATCCGACGGCGCTTATGGAATACGGCCCTTGCGCGACAGACACAACACTTGTGCCCAAGTTCGAGTTTTTGTTGCCATCGTAGGCTGAGAACGTAAACGTGTCTGTCCCCACGTAACCCGGATTCGGGAAATACGTCGCCACATTGTTGCTCAACCCGACGGAACCGTTGGTCGCCTGGGAAATGATCCGCAGGGTCAGGCTGCTGCCGGTCGCCGGCAATACCATGGCCACGGCCTTGTTGTTGGTGGTGTTGGTGGAAACATTGCTCACGGTGGGTGGAACGCTGTTGTTGGGGTTGTCATTGCCCGGTCCGTTGTGGCAGAGGTAACAGCCAATTTGCGCCCCGCGGTAGAGATTGACCGTGTTCGTAACCGTGTCAAAACTGGCGATTAACGTGCGATCCACCTGGGCGCGGGACAGGACGGTTCCCCGGTAATCCGTTCCATGGCAGATGGCACAGGCGGCAACCCCGCCCGGCAGCGAGCTGATCAAATCTCCGTGCGACCCGACCCAATTCTGGCCAAGCCGGTGCATTCCGTGCGGGCCGCCATTGGCGGTATTGGGCATGGTCACATGGCAGGCGGTGCATTCAATCATCATTCCGGCATGGCCCTGAATCTGGATGTCCCGCAGATTGTCGTTGAGGTGCGTGCTGGGAAATTCCGCATGCGTCGAGCCGTGACACGCCTCGCATTGCAAACCGCCATGACCGACTGAAAAACGGTACAACGCAAGATTATTAATTGCGAAAGTCGGGTCCACCACAGTCCGAACGGTCCAGTTGGTATCAGTGAAGACGGAGGTATAGCGGATTTGCCCGTTATTATTGACCGCAGTGCCGGAGTGGCAGCTTTGGCACATCGGTTCGTCCAGCCAGCCGGTGCGGCTGATCGAACCAACCAGGCTCATGTTGCCGTGGCAACTCTGGCATTGCATTTCCATGGAACCATCCGTCGCAATGGCCCCGCCCATCGCGCCCCGCAGGCATCTCGTCGTGGAACCCGGATGACAACGATAACAAGCCGACCGATTCGCGAGATTGTCGAGGGTAGTGTTCGATGCCGGGTCCACGACATGGGCGTGAAAACCGTGCATGGAAGTTGTGAACGGCGGGATGTTGCTGTAACTGTTCAAGATACTCAGCGCCACGTCGGCATGGCAGGCCGCGCAAAGAACCGGTTTCCCGTCCGCGGTCACGTTGCGATAG
>DATEGR010000150.1:0-5172 GCA_035279985.1 Verrucomicrobiia bacterium | reverse complement strand
GGTTGAAGATGATAGCCTTCAGAACCATTCACCCTTTATGACAACCACATCACCTTCGTTCAGATCATCGCATCTTTGGACAATGACCATGACCATGGCCGTCGCCGGTCTGCTGCCAGGACTTCCGGCCATGGGGGGAGAATCGAACGAGAACGGGTCAAGCGCACATGAACGAATTATCGCTGTGGATGTGAATCAAGTCCAGGGGCCGCTGGACACCTCCTTCAAGGTATGCATCGGGGCCGGCCGGGCCAACGAAGGGCTCCGAGCGGACTGGCAGGATCAGTTGCGCGTGGCGCGGCGCGAATGCGGCTTCCAATACCTCCGGATGCACGGACTGCTCAGCGATGACATGGGCGTTTACCAGGAGGACGCGCACGGCAATCCCGTTTACAACTGGCAATACATTGACCGGCTTTACGATTTTCTGTTGAGCATCGACGTCAAACCCTTCGTGGAGCTTTCGTTCATGCCCAAGGATCTGGCCAGCGGCAGCCGAACCATTTTCTGGTGGAAAGGCAACGTCACGCCGCCAAAATCCTATGACAAATGGGCCGACCTGATCCGCCATCTGGTCAGTCACTTTCAGGACCGCTACGGTCATGACGAGGTCAAGAGCTGGTACTTCGAGGTTTGGAACGAACCCGACTTGCATGACGGCTTCTGGACCGGCACGCGGGCGGATTATTTCAAGCTGTATGCGGTCACGGCCAAAGCCATCAAAAGCGTCTCACCGGATTATCGCGTGGGCGGCCCGGCCACGGCGATGGGCCAGTGGGACAAATCGTTCATTGATTTTTGTTCCAGCAACCAGGTGCCGCTTGATTTCGTTTCCTCCCATAACTACGGCGTCAAGGGCGGTTATGTGGATGAAACCGGCCAGCGGGGAACGGTGATTGATGCCAGCCCGGATTCAGTGACGGGCCGGATGGTGGGCGAGCGCAAGATGATTGACCAATCGCCCATGCCCGGCCTGCCGCTGCATTTCACCGAGTGGAGTTCGGCCTACACGCCCACCGATTTCATGCACGATACCTACCAGCAGGCCGCCTTCATCCTGAGCAAGGTCAAAGCCGCCTACCAGTCCGTCAACTCAATGTCCTACTGGACGTTCACCGACATTTTCGAGGAGAACGGGCCGCGGATGACCCCGTTCCACGGCGGCTTCGGCCTGATAAATTACGAGGATTTGAAAAAACCGGCTTTCTACGCATTCAAATTCCTGAATGAACTGGGCGAGTCCGAACTCGGGAATACCGATCCGGCCTCCTGGGTATGCATGAACCCGGATCATTCCGTCCAGGCGTTGTTCTGGAATTATACACCCATCGTGCCGCCGGCGAACGTAAACGACCAACAGTTCTATCAACACGAAATTCCCGCCAAAGAAAACGGGCAGGTTCAGCTCTGTATCACCAACCTTCCTGCGGGAAGTTACACCCTCGAGATTTACCAGACCGGCTACCGCGCCAACGACGTCTTCACGGGTTATCTCGATCTGGGGTCACCATCGCAATTGACGCCAGCCCAGGTCGGGATTTTGCGCGAGCAGAGCAAGGGGACTCCCCAAACCGTGGAGACCATCCAGATCGAAGCGGGCCAGCCGTTTGTCCGGACCTTTCCCATGCGGCAGAATGACGTTTATTTGGTCAAGCTTCTACCGGAGAAGCCGTGAAACCCGCGTACACCGACTTCGCGATTTGAGCGGAAAAGATTGACGGCGCGCGTGTTCAGGCTGATGCTCCCGGTATCGGAATTATGAAGGCGCCGATTTGGAATTCTCTTTCGCCGCGCAGACGTAAATTCGCATTCTGGATTCTGGGGCTGCTGCTGTTCTATACTGTCGCCGGTTTCCTCATTTTGCCGCCGATTGTCCGCGTCATCGCCGTCAAGCAGTTGTCCCGGCAGCTCGACCGCCAGGTCTCGATTGAAAAAATCAAAATCAACCCGTTCGCGCTTTCCACCACCGTGCGCGGGTTGCTGATCAAGGACAAGGACGGCCAGCCATTCATTTCGTGGGATGAAGTTTATGTAAACTTCCAGCTCTCGTCGTTCCTGGGCCATCCCTGGATTTTCAAGGAAATCAGCACCTCCAAGCCCTACGTGCATGTGAAGATAAACGCGGACGGCACGTTCAATTTTTCCGACATCCTCGCCCGGCTTTCAACCGGCGCCGCGCCCGCCAAACCGAAGACAGAAGCCAGACCACTGGCGGTTTGCATCGAGCAGCTGCGCGTGGAGGGAGCGAGAGCCGATTTGGAAAACCGCCGGGCCGCGGGAAATCCGCCGGTCGCAGGCGAAAACCATCCTCCGGGGATGGTTGAAAATACGACAACCAATGCCGTCAACCGTGCGGCGACGGATTCGTCAGCGGCAAACTTGTCCCTGCTCCTTTCCGTGACGAATGCGGTTGCCCTGTTGCTCGACAACGCCAAACAATTGAGCGGCACGGTCAACAACGTGGACGTGACCAATTGCGCAGTGCATCTGGAAGATTGGGCCCATTCGCGTCCGGCCAAACTGGATTTAAGCGACATCACACTCGCGGCGAAAAACATTTCAAACCTTCCGGTCACAAATCTTACGGCTCAATTATCGCTGCGCTGGAACAAAGATGGTTCCATCAAGGTCGCCACGACGGTTTTGCTCAGGCCGTTGACGGCGGAGGTCCAACTTGATCTCGACCAGCTTGATTTGGGCACGCTCGATCCCTACCTGGAACCGAAACTGGATTTGTTCATTCTTAGCAGCCAGGCCGGGTTGCATGGGAAAGTGAGTGTGCACACTCCGGAAAATCAGTTGCCGGAAATCACGTTTAGCGGCGATGCCCGTCTCGACCATTTTCACACCGTGGATGGCGTGATGGCCGAGGATTTGTTGAAATGGGATTCGTTGCGGGTCAGCGGTATTGATGTGAATTTGAATCCCGAAACTGTGACCGTCAGGGAAATTGCCGTGGATAACGCCTACGCGCGGCTCGTCATCGAAACCAACCAGACCATCAATCTCTTCAACGCCTTGCGCCTGACCAACGCACCGCCGACGAACCAAACGCAAGTCGCGGTCGCAAACAGTTCCGGCACAACCCGTCTGGCGTTGCCGCAAATCTCCGTCGGCAGCGTGGCCATTTCCAACACGACCGTCAATTTCACCGACCGCTCGCTGCAACCGAACGTGAACATGGTGATCGAGAAGGCGGGTGGAACCATTTCGGGAATTTCCTCCGAACAACTTCAGCACGCGGATGTGAATTTGCACGCCATCGTGGATGGCATCGGACCGGCCGACATCACCGGCACCATCAACCCTTTCAGCGGCACACTGACGAACGACATAAAAGTTTCGGTCAAGGACGTGGACCTGACGCCGACCGGTCCGTACTCGGCCAAGTTTGCCGGTTACAGCATCGCGGAAGGAAAATTAAACCTCGACCTCAATTATGAGCTCGTCGGCAAAAAATTGAATGCAAAAAATGTCATCACCCTCGACCAGTTCACGTTCGGCGAACAGGTGAACAGTCCCGACGCAACCCATCTGCCGGTGCGCCTCGCGATCGCGATTCTCAAGGACCGCGAGGGGAAAATTATTCTGGACGTGCCCGTCAATGGCAGCCTCGACGACCCCAGGTTCCGCATCGGCAAGGTCGTCCAGCGCGCCATCGTGAATATTCTCGAAAAGGTCGCCACGTCACCGTTCTCGTTGATCGGCGCGGCATTTGGCGGCGGCGGCGAGGAACTGGGCTATCAGGATTTCGCGCCGGCCGGCCGGGAATTGACCGGGGACGACACCCGGAAACTGGATGTGTTGGCCAAGGCGCTCTACGCGCGTCCGGGATTGCAGATGGAGATCGTCGGCAGCATTGATCCTCGGGGCGACCGCGAAGGCTTGCAACGCGCCGCGCTCGACAAACAAATCCGCACGCAAGTCTGGATGAAGCTCCGCAAATCCGAACAGTCCGCCACTTCTGTTGAGCGGATTACACTTTCGCCGGACGACCGTGCGCGTTGGATCAAAAAACTTTATGGCGAAGCCGTCGCCGACGGCAAAATCACGCCGCAACTCATCGCCGCCGACACCAATCTGGCGGCTTATGCCGCCCTGGTTTTGCCGCGCAAATTGACCGAAGATAAAGGCGCAACCAAATTGATGACGTTGGTAAAGAACGAAACCGCCACCAATACCGTTTACCAAACGAAACTGGTTCCCCCGCCCGACCCGATGGAAGCGGTCCTGCTGGCCACCTTCCCCGTCGCGGCCAGTGACCTGGGAACGCTCGCCGCCGACCGCGCAAAGACCGTGCGCGCCTACCTTCTGGCGACGGGCAAAGTGGAAGCAAAGCGACTATTCCTGATGGAGAATCAGACCGGCGGTGTGCGCAGCAACGGCAGCCGCGTCTATTTGCAATTCCGATAGTTACAGCGCGCGTAGCGCAGCCGTCCCCGGCTGCGGGTTCAAGCACCGTCCCGGTGCGTATTTCCAGAACTGGCGGCGGGACGCCGCCACAACCCGCAGGCGTAGACGCCTGCGCTACGATTCACCAATGACCCTTCCCCAGCCATTTCAATATCAACGGCCACGCGGCTGTCTACATGGCGAATATCGCGCGGATAATTTGCTTTCCGCCAAATATCCAAATCGCCGCCGCCAACGCGATGTAGGGTCCGTACGGCATCCGGGACGACCATTCGCGCCGATGCAGCACGATGAGCGCTACGCCCACCACCGCGCCGATCATTGAGCTGATCATCAGCGAGAACACCACCCCCTGCCAGCCGATGAACGCACCGATGGCGCCCATAAATTTTACGTCGCCCAGCCCCATCGCCTCGCGCGGCAGCACGATTTCTGCGCTGACCGCTTCCAGAAAGGGCACCTGCTGAGGATCGATTCGTTCCTCGCCGATTTCCAGCCAGCCCGATCGCAGGGCCAGCCGCACCATCACGTCCTTGTAGCCGCGGTCTACCAGTTCCACCGTCCGGGCATGTAATGCAATTACGTCCGACTGGCGGTAAAACAATTCGTCGTAGGGAATTTCCCGGTCGGGCAGGAGCACGGACGTTTCGGTAAAGACAATTTTTGTGTCCGCGGGCAATTTCAACCGCTGCCGCCCGAACAGTAATTTCCCCAGCCGCAGAATCGCGTAGATGATGCCGGCGCCGACGCCAATGCCGA
>DATEGR010000149.1:0-7969 GCA_035279985.1 Verrucomicrobiia bacterium | reverse complement strand
CGGAAATCCTTTTTGGCCGGGCCGGGTGGCGGCTCGGCCGTTTCCGGAGTTCCCGGCGGAGGCAACCCGGCGGCCAGGTTTTCTGCGCGTTCAATTTCGTGCGCATGCCGTTTTTCAAACAAACGCTCGGCGCCGCCCTGTTCGCTGACCACCTCGGCGCGCGCCTGGATGGCTTCGCGGTCGGTCTTTTGCGGCGACTGGCCGAGGCCGCCCTTGGGGCGGAATCGCATGCCGCGGCGCCGCCGTGAAAAATTATTATTACTCATAGAATGTCAGTATCCTTTCCGATAGATGTGTACGTTTTGCATCAAGCCCACAGCGATTAACGAGCCAAGCACTGAGGACCCGCCGTATGAAAGCAGCGGCAGCGGTACGCCCGTCACGGGCATGATGCGGATGTTCATGCCGATATTGATAAAAACGTGGCTGAAGATGAGCGTCACCACGCCCACCGCCACCAGCCGGCCCAGCCGATCGCGCGCCTGCCCGGCGATTCTCAACCCGGTGAAGAGAACCAGCGCGTACAAGGCGAGCACCAGCAGGCTGCCGACAAATCCTTCCTCCTCGGCGATCACGGAGAAAATGAAATCATTGTGGGCCACGGCCCGCGGCAAATAACCCAGGGCGTTCTGGGTCCCCTGCCGCCAGCCTTTGCCCATCAGCCCGCCGGAGCCAACGGATATCAACGCCTGCCGGACATTGTACGCATCGTCCAACTGCTGTTGCCGGAGGCGTTGCAACTCCGCCGGGGCGGCATTCGGCGAAGCAAAAGCCGTGTAATTCCTTCCAAAATAGACCAGCAACCGGTCGCGTTGGTACGGTTCCATGGAAATCTGCCACCAGCCCGGCGGCACAAACACCACGTCCACCAGAAACAACGCGGCCAGCAAACCCACCGCCCCGATCAGTTTCAGCAGATAGCGTTTTGGGGTGCCGGCGACGTACATCATCACCAGCCCCGTCGGCAGCAAAACCAGCGCCGAACCCAGATCCGGCTCCTTCAAGGTCAGGGCAAACGGCAGCAGCAGCAGCCCGATGCCCTTCCAGAAGTTTCCCGGCAGCCGCAATTCATCCGCCGGCCGGCTGAGGAAATGCGCCAGGGCCAGAATGAACGCGAGTTTGGCAAATTCGGACGGTTGAAATTGAAACGGGCCGAGGTCAATCCAGCGCCGCGCGCCAAACTTCATCGAGCCGATGTGCGGCACCAGCACGGCGATCAGGAAGAAAATCGTCACCCAATAGGCGACAAAGGACCAGCGGGCGAGCGTGTGATAATCCAGCAGGCACAACGCCGCGCCGGCGCCGAGGCCGAGAGTGTACCACACAATTTGCCGCAGCCAGGCCTGGTCATACCACGGCGCCGCCGCCATGGCGGGGTTGGCCATGGTGGCGCTGTACACGAACAGCGTGCCGATGATCATCAGCCCCACCAGCGCAGCCAGTTGCAACCGGTCGAACCGTTCGTGATGTTCTTGATTGAGCAGAGTCGCGGGCATCAATTTCTTTGGGCTACGGTTCCGGGCGTGCCGGCGTTCGCCTTTTTCACAATTTCTCCGTAAATATCATGAGCAATCGCCGCACAAGTCGCGCCCCAAAAAGTGCGGCCCTCCATCATGACCACGACGGCGTAGCGCGGGTTTTCATAGGGTGCAAACGAGGCAAACCAGGTGGTGCGGTCAATCTCCTGGTTCCGCGAGTTCATGACCTGGGCCGTGCCGGTCTTCCCGCAAATCTGCAGGCCGGGCACTTGGGCGGCCTGCCCGGTGCCTTCCTGGGTCTCCGCCAGCATCGCGTCGCGCAAAATTTTCAAATTACGGGCGTTGACGCCGAGATGATCCCGCACGACGGCGGTCGGGTAATTGATCACGGCTTCACCGGAAGCCGGGTCCTGCGGCTCGATGCGCTCGACCAGCCGCGGCCAGAGGATCGTGCCGCCGTTGGCGATGGCCGCATAGGCGACGGCCATTTGCATCGGCGTCACGGCCATTTCCCCCTGCCCGATACAAATGTTTGCCGAGTCGCCATCATGCCAGTCCGCGCTGCTCACCTGTTTCAACGTGGGGAAAATGCCCGGCGTCTCCTGCCGCGTCGGCAGGCCGGTGCGCTCCCCAAAATGAAATTTCTCGGCCATGCGCACCAAATGCTCAATGCCCGCGCGCAGGCCGACGGTGATGAAATAGGTATTACTGGAGAAAATGATGGCGCGCCGGAAATTGTATTGTCCCGGCGGAGCCAAATCCGTGATGTGCCGCCGCCCGACATAGACATAACCCGGATTGTCCACAATCGCGTTCGGGTCCAGGCCGGCTTCGAGCGCGGCGAGTCCGACGATGGGTTTGAAAATCGAGCCGGGCGCGTAATTCTCCTGCGTGGCCCGGTTGATTTGCGGGCGTAATTTGGGATCGGCCAGATACGCCGGATCGTTGGCGGCATAATCCGGGTCGATGGATGGCGATGAAACCATCGCCAGGACGTCGCCGGTGCGCACGTCCATTACCACCACGGCGGCCCGCACGTCGGCGCCCTGCTGGCGTTCGAGGGATTGCGTGGCGGCCTCTTCAATGTCCATGTCCAGCGTCAGCACCACATTTTGTCCCGGCTCGGACGGGCTCAGGATGTTGACCGACTGGCGATAGCCGAGGTTGTTGACCAACACGGCTTCCGTTCCCGCCCGCCCCCTCAATTCCGCGTCGCAGCCGGCTTCGATGCCCACCATCCCGCGATAATCCGGCAGATAGTAATTGAAGTAGGCGTCTTCGCCTTGCTTGGAACTGTCATCCCGTTGCAGGCAACCGAGCAAATGCCCCGCCGTTTTGCCAAAGGGATAAATGCGGACGGGCTGCAAATCCAGGTTCAGCCCCAGAGTGCCGGTGTATTGCTCCTCAAATCGTGCGATCTGGGTGCTGTCCAGATTGGTCAACAGCGGATAAGGCAGGGCGCGCCGGGCTTCGTAGTGGCGGTCGAACACCGCCGCATTCAACTGGAGCGGCTGGCCCAGCCGTTCGCTCACCTGCCGGACCACATCGCTGGCCACGCGGAAACGCGCCTGTTCGTGAAGTTGTTCGCGTTGCTCCGGTGTAAGCGCGAATTGCCGCCGTTCGACTTTCGTCAGCGGATGGCCCAGTTTTTTCTCCTCCGCGGCGATGCGTTGTTGTTGAACGGTACGCATCCGCGCGAGCGACTGGCCATAGGCGGCATCGAACTGCTTGCGCAGGTCGTCGAGATAAAGTCCGAGGTTGTATTGCGGATGATTTTCGGCCAGCACGCGGCCGTTGCGGTCGAGAATTTTCCCGCGCACGGCGGGAATGCGCACCGTGCGATAGGACTGGGTTTCCAGATGGTTTTCATATTCCCGCGCGGAAACAATCTGCACCCACCACAAACCGGCGAGCAGAACAGCCAGGCCACTCGCCAGCACCATCGCCACCAGGCGGAGTTGCGGGTCGTTCTTTTTCAGTTCGTCAAAAATCAGCATGGTCTTAACCGCGCCCGCGCCGGATTTCGCGGTCCGGGCGGAAACTGGTTTCGGTTCGCGGCTGGTAACCGAGCGCGTGCTGGCACCAGTGGAAAAATTCAAAAAGAATCGGGGTCGCGACGGCACCGCCCGCCGTCATGACCAGCCATTGCCAGAGGGAACCCCAACCCAGCAACGGTTCCTGGCCGCCGGTCAGCAGCAACAGCACGCCCAAGGCCGGCGCCAGGGCGCTGGCCAGGGCACCGAGGATGAATTGCGCGAAGGGCAACTCGCGCAAAATCAGTTCGCGCTGCAAATAAATCACAAAGCCAATCGCAAAGAGCGGCAGGATGCTGACCCCGAGGGGATTCGCCGATAACGCATCAAACCACAGCCCGCCGAGCCCGGCCAGCAGCGAGACGGTCACGATGTCCGCGTTTAAAGCCGTGTACACCATGAGCCCGGGCAGCAGGTCCACCTGCGCGCCCAACCAATGACGCAGCAAGGGAAATGCCGCTTCGCCGAACACGGCGAGAAACGCGGCGGCCAGAATCAGGATGGTATTGAAAACATTCATTTTGAAAACATTCAACATTCAACATTCAACCTCGAACCTCCAAAGGAACGCGTCGTCCGGGATTTCATTGAGCGTTGAGGGTTGAATGTTGAATGTTTCTTCATTTTCATCTTTCTTACGGAAACAAAACCCATACTTGATCCAGCGCCCCCAGGTTGGCGGCCAGTTTCACGCGCGCCTCGGTGTAAAGTCCGAACTCGACCGTTTGCGAATCCACCACCTGGCCGATGATGATGCCCCGGGGATATATTCCGCCTTCGCCGCTGGTGACGACGTTTTGTCCGGGTTTCACAACGGCGTTACCGGAAAGATAAGTCAATTCAACGAGCGAGCTGTCGAGCGGGCCACTGGCGGTGATGATGCCGATGTCGTGCGCCGGATCTTCCACGAGCGCTGAGACGCGGCAATAGGGATCGCCGAGCAAAACCACCTGCGAACGCGTCAGGCCAACCGCCGAAACGCGCCCCACCAGACCGTCGGCCGTGAGCACCGGCAGGTTTTCCCGGACGCCGTCCCGGCTGCCCAGGTCAATCTGCACCGTGCGCCACCAGTTGGCGGGATCGCGCATGACGACATTGGCGAGTTTGAGCTTCCACGGTGTCTGTCGTTGCCATCCGATCAACGCGCGCAACTGGTCGTTTTCCTGCGCCGTCGCCGCGGCTTGCATCATTTGAATGCGGGACTGCTGCTGCTCGCGCTGGAGCTCCCCGACTTCCCGGAGCAGGGCGCTCCGGGGCATGGCGATATCGGCGGCCGCCACGGGCAGATGTTGCGCGGTATTGAGCAGGCCAAACAACGGCAGGAAAAGACTGCTGACGGCGAGCTTGAGCCGGCCGGTCGCGCGCTGGGGCAGGCTGAAAATCAGCAACGCCGCCAGCACCACCACGCCAAGCGCCAGATAATGTTTTTTCTTAAGCATCCTGCTGCGCGGCTGAATTCAACTCAGCCGCCCGCAGGTGAACGGAGCGGGAAATCAAGGTTCAATATTTGGCGTTGGTCGCCACGCGCTTGAGGAATTCGATTTCCTGCAAGACGCGACCGGTGCCTTCGGCCACGGCGCTCATGGGATCGTCCGCGAGGTGTACCGGCAAGCCGGTTTCCTCGGCCACGAGACGGTCTATGCCGCGCAACAGCGAACCGCCGCCCGCCATCACCAGGCCCCGGTCCACAAGGTCGGCGGCCAGTTCAGGCGGACAACGTTCCAGGGTCAGGCGGATGGACTCCAAAATGCTCGAAAGCGGTTCCTGCAACGCTTCGCGAATTTCCTCGGAACGGATGGTCAGAGTCTTGGGCAGGCCCGAACTCAGGTCGCGGCCTTTGACATCCATGGTCAATTCCTGTTCCAGGGGAAATGCGGAGCCAATACGTATCTTGATTTCTTCCGCAGTACGTTCACCTATCATCATGTTGTAGGCACGTTTCATGTGGGCCGTGATCGTTTCGTCAAATTCGTCCCCGCCCACCCTCAGGCTGCGGCTGAAGACGATGCCCGCCAGCGAGATAATCGCGATTTCGCAAGTCCCGCCGCCGATGTCCACGATCATGTTGCCCGCCGGCTCATGCACCGGCAAACCGACGCCGATGGCCGAGGCCATCGGTTGTTCGATCAAATACACTTCACGCGCTCCGGCGTGAGTGGCGGAATCCTTCACCGCCCGTTTTTCCACTTCGGTGATGCCCGACGGCACCGCCACCACGACGCGTGGCGCAATGAGTTTGCGATGGTGAACCTTCTGGATGAAATGGCGGAGCATGGCCTCGGTGATTTCGAAGTCGGCGATCACGCCGTCTTTCATCGGGCGGATGGCCACGATGTTGCCGGGCGTGCGCCCCAGCATTCGTTTGGCTTCTTCACCGACGGCCAGCACATTAGTTGTACCCGCCTGAATGGCCACCACAGAAGGTTCGCGCAGGACGATTCCGCGATCCCGCACATAGACCAGGGAGTTTGCTGTGCCCAAGTCTATTCCAATATCGTTGGAAAACAGGCTTTTAAGTTGCGCAAGCATGAATGTGCCCTAACGCCGCTCAGGTTAATCGGCTGCGCCGCCAAACGTCAAGCGGATTACTGAAATCGTTAAATACGCCAAGCCAGACCGGTTTTGGGGCAAAGTGGCTCAACTGAACAACGCCGGTTGAGACAGGTGTGTTTCAGACACAGGCCGGACCCGAGGTACGGCTTTGCTGTTGTGAATAACCATACAATAATACGTTAACAAATTAAACAATTTATGCTTCGGCGGATTCCCGGCTTGCGCCATTATTGAGTAAATCGGTAATACAAAAGGAATAAGACAAATGGCAACGGAAGAAAGAGTGCTTTGTTTCGAAAGGAAACTTTTTGAAGAGTTGGGCGAGTTTCAGGGCCTTAACCTGGCAATTGAGAAATATCTGCCGGTGGTCACGTCCCCCTCAAATATCCGGTATCTGAACCGGTGCGACGCCGACCAGGACAGGCGTTACAAACAAATCATCCCTTACGTGCTCATTATCTGTAATGACAAGATTTTGCGATATCGCCGTGGCCGCGGTGGCGGGGAAACCCGATTGCACGGGTTGTATTCCGTCGGCATTGGCGGCCACATCTCGGAGGAAGATCATGGACTTTTTTCAAACCGGCTCGGATACCACGACAGCATGCGGCGGGAACTGAAGGAGGAAGTGGCCATTGATGGAGCGAAGGAGGCCGCTGTTGCCGTCCTCAATGACGACAGCACGGAGGTCGGGTACGTGCATTTTGGAGTCGTGCATGTGATGTGCGTGGACAACGAGGATGTTGCCGGCCGGCGCAGCGGCATCGTGGCTCCCGAGTTTGTCCCGCTGGCTGACGCGCTGAAAGATCTGTCGGGTTACGAATCATGGTCCCGCCTTTGTTTGGAAAATCTGGATGCGCTGTTATCAAAAGCCGCTGCTTCAGGCGTCCCGGTTCCCGACCGGACGATGGCCTGATAATCCATCAGCGCCAGGGTATTCAGGAAAATGAAAAAAGAAGACATTTGCAGAATACCAAGCCGCTGCGATCCAAGTGCCGCTTTCTTTGCGGAATGATCGTGACCGGATACAACTCCCTGCCTTGGGCTTGCAGGAAGCGGCTGGCACAATCGGTTCACTGCCTACAGAAGCGTTTGCTGCGGGGAAATTCAGACTGACGCAGGCGCAAGCCAAAGAGGTGAAGGACAGGTTATCAGACATCCTCCGGTTTGTAGCCCTTCTCTGTAAAGAAAACGGCATCGCAATGCAGGACGTGGCAGCGCATAGCATCACGCAACTTCAAGCGAGAGCCAAAGGGCTTGATCCGGAACAGCGATAGGCAGGCGCAGCGGAGGCTGGTCCTTTCCAGAGGACCCCGACAAGTTTGTCGGGGCCGACCAACCCCGACACAACATGTCGGGGCTGCTCTACTCCTGCGATTCTGTCGCGGGATTAACACGACCAAACCAGGTCAAGGCGCGTTTAGGATTTTTCCACCTTTTGAAAAAGCGTTCTTGAGCACGGGCGTTCTCCAACGAATCCATTGGCTTGCTGGCAACCAACTCCCATGGCGCGTCTTTTGCCGTTGTGGCCGTGTGACCCCGCCCATGTTGCTCCAGGCGCCGCGCGAGATCATTCGTCGAACCGTAATAATGACGGCCCGATCTGGAACGCAGAATGTAAACGCAGGCGAACATTTAAAATGGTGCCAGAGGAGGGAATTGAACCCCCGACCAAAGGCTTATGAGTCCTCTGCTCTACCCCTGAGCTACTCTGGCAATCCAAACCGCAAATTGTACCCTTCTTTCCATCCCCCCGACCAACCCCGACACCTCGTGTCGGGGCTGCTCGACCCGGACCCCGAATGCCTTCGGGGCTGAGCTACTCTGGCAACCGAAGGCAGTGTTACATTTTGCGGACAATTCCCGCGCTGTCAAATGAGAATCGCCGACGCCTGGGCAAACGCG
>DATEGR010000148.1:0-4539 GCA_035279985.1 Verrucomicrobiia bacterium | reverse complement strand
TAATGGTTCGATGATCAAGTTGTTCCCGAGCCTCTACGCCACCAATGCTTGGAACAACAATAACAACATTTATTCCCCGCCCAAACGCAACTGGGCCTATGACGTCAATTTCGACGACCCGACCAAGCTTCCGCCGAAGACACCGAGTTTGCTGAAGGTAATTCGCGGCCGCTGGGCCAACGTGGCTCCAGGTCAAAATGCGGCGCCGTAACTCCGTGGCGAGCGGAAAGCTCTCCGGGACGGTTGAACTTTACGTAGGGTCAGAAGATGGGACTGACATCGGCATTCGAAGGATTGGCGGCCAGGTTGCGGTCGCAAGCGGCTGCTCGACTGAAACCATTTGTGCTGATTAACCAGTTCAAAATGGCCGCGCAGGGTTTTGCCCATCGAATGATTTCCGGCGTGGCACGGGCGTCGCGGATTAGACCGTCGCTGATTCTCTTCACGGTGGGACTTTGGTGCCTGCCGTTGCGGGGAGCCATGGATAGGAATACTAACCAACTCGAGACACCACCACCGCAACAGGGCTCCATTCAATGGGATTTAAACCACAGCAATGCCGAGGAACGCCAGGAGCGCTATCGGAAGCGTGTGTCCAGCCCTGATGCAATTGGCGAAAATGTTCCAAGATCCACAGATGCAAGTCTGGTCAATGGTCCGAAAATGGTGGAGGCCCCAACACCCCCTTCAACTGCTTCATCCGGAAACGCCTTGCAGACGTTTCTTTATGCCGCTGCGCTCGTTTGGGTTGGGGTTCTGATTTTCCGAAGATTTGCCCCCCAGGTACTCGCTGACATCAACGAGCGATTTAATCCGTGGTGGCTTGCCCCGGCCGCGGGGCGGGATCTTCCGGCAAAAGCTCGCGCGGAGGAGGCGGCGTTTGACGAGTTCCTGAAGGTGTTCCGGGTCGGACCTGCCACGTCACCGCAGTCAGGCTTGCCAGCGCAGGACAATCCGCTCAACGAGTTTTATACACGTGCGAAAAAGCGCCTCGTCACACAGCGAAATCTTCTTCAGGACATCCGTCGGCAAGCGGGCGATTCTGCCCGGCAAAACATGCTGACAAATCTGTATTTCGAGATCGGGATGCTGAAAGACGAGGCTGGTTTTCCGGAGGCGCTTCCGCTGTGGCAGGTGGCTTCCGCCATGGAGGGACTACTCAAACAGCTCACCGGAAAATTGAAAGACGTCACGCCTTCGACACTGCGAACTGTCGCCAGTGGCTTGGAATTGCTGGACGACTTGTGCGCACCGGGATTGCAACCGGATCTCTTGACGGATCGTCCCCTCAAGTTTTTGGTCGTGGACGACGAGCTGATAAGCCGCCAAGCCTTGTCCCACGCGCTGGAAAAGGCATTCAGCCAGCCGGATTTCGCTGTGGATGGCGAAACGGCTTTGGCCCGGGCCACCCAACAGATGTACGACGTGATTTTCCTCGACGTGCAAATGCCGGGTATGGATGGCTTCGAGCTTTGTACAAAAATCCACGGCACCGTTCCCAACCACACCACCCCGGTGGTCTTTGTCACTCTTCAGAGCGACTTCGACGCGCGCTGTACGTCAACCCTGAGTGGCGGCAGCGATCTCATGGGGAAGCCGTTTCTCACTTTTGAAGTCACTGTCAAGGCACTCACACTCTCGTTGCAGGGTCGTCTCCGGGGGCGCGCTCAGAAACCTCTCCCGAAACCCGACCAGAGCCAAGACACAGCAGATTCGTTGGAGGCGTTTACGGATGGTCCGCGTCCCGCCCCCGATTCCACTATCGCCTTGCCACCGCCGCCCGCAAGGCTGCTGGCGGCGGAGACGGACGAGAATACCAATGCCTTCCTGGCCAGCGCATCAAGTCACCTTGGCCCATTGGGCGAACTTTGTCAGACGATGCTTCAGACTCCCGATGAGAAGGCGCGGCAACCCCTGCTGGTGGACGGCTATCTGCGCATTAATTCTTTGGTTTCCAAGACCGCCTTCGGGGTGGTGCATCCGGCCTATCAATTGAGTGCCACGCTTGAGGGACTGTTCAGAAAACTGTTGCAGAATTCCAACCACGCCACCCCGTTGACGCTGGTCACCGTGGCTGCCGCCGTAGATTTGCTCAACGACCTGTGCGTACCTGGAATAAAAGCGGACTTGGCCAACAATCCGCCGCTTCACATTCTGGTGGTGGACGATGATCTCGTGGCGCGCCGGGTGATGGTCAGCGCCCTGCAAACAGCCTTTAAAAAGCCCGAAAGCGCAGAGAACGGAGAAGCGGCGCTCGCCCTTGCGCAGGCACAAACGTTCGACGTGATATTTCTGGACGCGTTTATGCCCGGCATGGACGGGTTCGAGGTCTGCTCAAAAATTCGCGGTACCATTCCCAATCGTACCACGCCGGTGGTGTTTGTGACCAGTCATGATAACTTTGACGCGCGCACCCGGATGGGTCGCGACGGCGGCAACGACCTGATTGTGAAACCGTTCCTCACATCGGAGATTACCGTCAAGGCGCTAACGTTCGCCCTGCGGGGTCGTCTCCAACAACTTGAAACGCAGCCATGCTCGTGAACGTGCCGTTGAAGAGGCTTCTTGGGGAGCCGTTCTTAGGTCCGCCTAATTGTACCGATGTTGATTTTAACGCCGCTGACACTGGCGAATCCAGAAAACCTCCTAAAATAGGCAAACTTAAGAAGGACTGGAGCAAACATTCAGCGGCCAGAGTCATGTTGGGAGCGGATAGAGAAAACATTCTCGCAGGATTCTACATGCAAGAAATCTCTGGGGGCGGTTTTCAACCACCACAATTTTTAGGAGCTAAACTCATTGGTCATTTATAAAATCCGCATAACACATTTGACATCATGGTGGTGGCTGGAGGCGGAATCGAACGAGGAACCCTAACCGTTCCGACCGTAAAGGGGTCGCTTGGAACACACTGCTGGCAAGTCAACGAGTTGCTCGCGCTTGCTCCACCAATGCTTGGAAATGTCCTTTGTCGCCTTGTGCAGCCACTCCCTGTCAGTGGCCAATCGGACTACCTCGACCACTGCAAACCATTTCGGCGCATTTGGCCCCGGATCGCCTAACGGCGTCAACCTGCTCGTTGCCATCAAAACCGGAATGTCGTGCTCCGCGGAACCAAGCAGCTTGGCTGTAGCCGCAACATCCAAACGTGCTGGCAAATTCCTTGCCGCCCAGGTGGCCATCGCAGCTTGCGTCAGGTCATAATTCATAGTCAGTCATTCACCACTTTTTATACACAGTTTTATACACAGCTAACCAACTCATGGTGACAGAGGCGGCATGGACTCCACACGGTATAATCGCGCGGGCGCGTTCGTGTCCGTGAAACCCGCCGCAGTGGGCGAACCTGCAGACGGCGAAATTAATCCAAAGCCACTATCCGCACAGTTGGTCATGGGCAGGAAACCAAATGGGAGATATCAATTTCATTTTTTGTTAACCCCGATACACCCACCTCTACTGCTCTTACACAAGAACTCTTACGCCACCTCCAAATTAAGACACTACCACTTTTTCTTGATTTTTTCTTTTTGATGGCTAGTGTGTCACCCGCTGGTTCGCCGTAGAAGACCAAAACCCGAACACTCAGAGAAAGCTCTGAACAACGCAAAAAAGGCCGCTCTCATTTGTCATGAAACCCATAATTTTTTGCATCCCAATTCGTTTGTCCCGGCTGGCGTTCCTGGCGTTCGCAGCCTGTCTATTCACCGTGCCGGTGGCGCGCGCCGGACTGACGGTGGACATGCATCTGTATCACGACAACATCGGCTATTTTTTCTACCCGTGGTTATCCACCAATGCGACGCCACCCAATTTCCCGGTGGGGAATTATCTGGTCGCCTCACCTCAAGTCCCGGCCAGCGGCTCGACGATGCAATATGTGGCGACCAGCAATAGTCTTGCCTTCGTGACGGGTGGAGGCACTTACTATTACGACGTGGGTTCATTGATGCAGCAGATTACTAATGGATACTGGTCCATTTACGTGACCAACTCTACTTCAACCAACCAGTATAAGTTCACCGTGAGGGCCGCGAGCCTTGACAGCAACATATTTGCGCCGGTGGTTGTGAGTTTCCCGAGGAACGGCGCCTTGTTTATCACCAATCAACCGACGTTCGCATGGCAAGGACCGGCAAGCTGGCTCGGAACGTTGAATGTGCAGGATAATTTCACCGACACCAACGGCAATAATTACTACGAGACATCGGCGGGTTTGCCCGCCGGCCAAATCAATTGGCCCTGCCCGGCTGTGTTGCCCAATGGCACCAACACGTTCAATCCAGATTACCAGAGCAACGCGACGGCAATCATCATCGCCTCCACGCCCACCAATGCCAGCTCGCAACCAATTTCAGGATGGATAACCACCTTGCGCCGCACCAGACTCAGCGACTTGTGCTGCCGGTCCAACTGATACCGTTTGCCCGCGCACACCACGGTCCAGTCCCCTTGCACCACTCGCTCCTCTTCCCAGCTCAAGATTTCGTTCAAATTGCGCGGCCCGGCCCGGTGCACATCCAGCGGACTGGCCGCCGC
>DATEGR010000147.1:0-9108 GCA_035279985.1 Verrucomicrobiia bacterium | reverse complement strand
TGGCGCGCCGCGCAGCTGCTGCAACTTCCGGAAGTACCCGTCATCGTCCGGCAGGCCGACGACCGAGCGGTGCTGGAACTGGCGCTCATCGAAAATCTTCAGCGTGAAAATCTGAACGCGATTGAAGAGGCGCATGGCTATGCCCAACTCGCCGAACAATTCCAGCTCACCCAGGAGGAAATCTCCGGCAAAGTCGGCAAAAGCCGGGCCGTGGTGGCCAATGCGCTGCGGTTACTGAAACTGCCGCCTCCCGTGCAGGATTTCATTCGCGATGGCCGGCTTTCCGTTGGCCATGCCAAGGTCATTCTGGGGCTGGCCAGCGAGCGGGAACAAAAACTGGTTGCGGAGCGCGTCATCAAGGAAGGCCTGAACGTCCGCCAAACCGAAGGGTTGCTGGCCCGGCTGCAAAAACGCGGTTCGCGTCAGACGGCGTCTAAACCCGAGACCGTGGCCGCGCCTGCGGGCGACCCGCACGTGGCTGATTTGGAAGACCGCCTGCGCGAAGTGTTCGCGACCAGGGTGCAACTCCATTACGCGGAAGGCAAAGGCTCGGTGGAAATTTCCTTTTTCAGCGAGCAGGAACTGGAACGGATTCTACAAATTCTTGGCGTTAATGCGGATTAAAAATTGCGCGCCGCGGGCGGTTTTCGCAAAATTTCAAGACGAATGAACACACCGGAACTGCGCGAACAGTGCGCCCAACGACTTCTCGCGGGCGCCGCCGCAGCCGGGCGCATGACGGCTTTCGTGGGTTTGGACGGCTTCGTGGATGAAATTCTTCATGTCGTGGACAAACGCGACGGCCCGGATTCATTTCAACGCCTGGCGACGATTTCCAGACTGGCCGAGCGCCTGGCGGCCGCTGCGGGCAAGAGTACCAACATCGAAATCGTCAACCGCGTTACCAAGCTTGGCGGCAACGGACCCATCATGGCCAACGCGCTGGCGAGCTTTGGCTTGAAGGTCACCTACCTCGGCAATCTGGGCTGGCCGAACTTGCATCCGGTCTTCGCCGACTTCGCCAAACGTGCCGAGGTGCATTCCGTAGCCGAACCCGGCCACACGGACGCGCTGGAATTCGACGACGGCAAGATCATGATTGGCAAGATCCAATCGCTCAATGACGTGAACTGGCCGAATATTCAATCGCGTTATGGCCGCGACCAATTTGCCGCCCGATTCGGCAGCGCCGATTTGGTAGGCTTCGTGAACTGGACCATGTTGACCCACATGGGGGAGATTTGGGAGGCCGTGCTCCGGGAAATTTGCCCCGCCCTGAACGGCAAACGACGCGTGATGTTTTTCGATCTGGCCGACCCGGAAAAACGCAAACCGGACGACATCCGGCAGGCACTCAAGACCATTGTGGAATTTGAGAAATATTTTGATGTCATCCTGGGCCTGAACGAAAAGGAGGCGCACGAAATCGGCGATGTGTTGGGATTGCAGACAGCCGGCAAATCCTCGGATGCGCTTTCTGTGCTCGCGTTGGAGATCAGCCGGCGGGTCCCGGTGAACACTTTGGTTGTTCATCCCGTCAGCTATGCGCTGGCGGCGAGTAATGGTGTCGTTTCACTGGTCCAGGGGCCATTCACCCCCAGGCCCGCGATCACCACCGGCGCGGGCGACCATTTTAATTCCGGTTTTTGTCTCGGCAAACTGCTGGGTTTGGACAATGCGCAATGCGTTCTGACCGGCGTCACCACCAGCGGCCATTACGTCCGCACCGCGCAAAGTCCCGCCATGCCGGACCTGGCGAAAATGCTTCGCGACTGGCCGAAAGAAAGTGCCGGGTGACACGTGACGCGTGACGTGATTTCTTAGCAACGCCAACTGCGTAAACACGCCTGTTTATGAAACAGACCACAATCAAGTCAAATCCGGGAACTGACCGGTTGGAGTCTTTTGGCATTTACCAGCTGGCAGGACAACTGTTCGACGACTTTTGGCACGACGCGGAGGTCATGGGAAAAGATTTTCGCGGCCGCGAGCTGGCGCGGCAACAAGTGCGAAGTCTGGATTCTGTTTGCGCCAATATCGAAGAAGGTTTCGGGCGTGGCTTTGGAAAAGAACTGCCGCAACACCTGAAAATCGCGCGTGGAGAGGCGCGGGAAAGTCAGGGACGGTACAAACGATGCCGGCATCTGCTCGACGGAGAAATCATCAGCAACCGCGTTGCCACGCTTAACCATATCATCGGCGGGTTGACCAAAACCATTTCAACCATCGAAGGGCGGCAAAATTGCATCGGAAGCGCGCCGGATGCCACTTCCCGCCACCCGTCACCCGCCACCCATCACGCCCAATGATTTTAGACATCGTCAAATACGGCCATCCCGTGCTCCGGCAAAAGGGCGCGCGCATCGAGGGCATCACGCGGGAAATTAAAAAGCTGGCCGAGGACATGCTGGAGACCATGCACGCAAACAAAGGCGTCGGCCTGGCCGCCCAGCAAATTGGCCGGGCATTGCAGTTGACGGTCATTGACGTGCGCGACGCGAAAGACCGTCCGTCATGGCTCGAACTCGACGGCAAACCTGCTGACCTGAATGCCTTCATGCCGCTGGTTTTAATCAACCCCGAAATCACGCCGCGCGGCGAGTTCGTTTCCGGCGGGGAAGGCTGTCTGAGTTTTCCAGAGGTTTTCGGGGAGATTGCGCGGCCCGAATCCGTTGATGTGAAGGCGCTCAACGAGAAAGGCAAGCCGGTGGAATTTCGCGGCGGCGGGCTGCTCGCGCGCGTGGTCCAACATGAGGTGGATCACCTTAACGGAATTTTGTTCATCGACCGTATGGACAAGGCGACCAAGGAGGAATTGCGCCCGCAACTGGACGCCCTTCAGACCGCCACCAAGGCGGCGTTGCAAAAGAAATAATTCCCGACCATCACCCTGGTATTTTCAACAGGTTCAAGGAGATGTTTCCCATTATGGTGTTGGACGAGTCTGGCAGATGTGTGCAGTGCCAGCAGGTTGCGGCCCGCCAAATAAGAGGAGTTGACCATGATGCCGGAACCGCCGCCGGAGCCAACCGCCTTGGGCGCTTTCAGTTCTGTTGTCGCGCTTCCCTTCACCAGACCGCCTGAAATGGCAAATCTTTCCCCCTCGTACTTTTGGGCTTTGTTCAAGCAAAAGACCGGCTACGCTCCGGTTGATTCTCCAATGCTTCTGCGCATGCATCAAGGCTGCCACTTGTTCAAGTGTACCAATATGCCGGTAAATTAAGGTCGCCGCGACCCTGGGATACAAGGATTCACTCTATTTTTCGCGAGTGTTCAAATCGATCCTCGGCATCGCCCCAACCCTGTATCGGGTGGCTGGATCAGATACCATGCCCTTGCCTCCCCCGCTGGTCCCGCTACAGGCCGGATGACGGGCGGCCTCCGGTGAGAGCCGTCCATGACCGGGGTTATTTGGTTCCCTCGCTTGCTTTCCGGGGATGAACCGCAGGTATGGTCAGGATAAAAGTGGAGCCTTCGCCTGGTTTGCTTTTTGCGGTGATATCCCCGCCATGGTACAACGCAATCTTTCGAACAATGGCCAGCCCCATTCCGGTCCCTTCATATTCGTCACGGGTGTGCAACCGCTGGAAGGCGTTGAATATGCGATCCACATATTTCCCGTCAAAACCAATGCCATTATCGCACACCGTTAACCGGCAAAGTTGCCTTCCGGGCGAGTCGGGATCAGGAATGATCTGCGCCTCGACTTTTACCACGGGTGGCACTTCGGGACGGCGGAATTTAAGCGCATTGCCGATGAGGTTCTGCAACAACTGCCGCATCTGCAGCGGTTCCGCGTCAATCACCGGGAGCGTGCCCACCTCAACCTGTCCTTTGACCATTTCGATGCGGCCTTCCAAATCTTCCAATACGCCGGCGGCCGTTTCCGCCAGATTGACCGATGCGAAAGGCTGGGCCTTGGTCGTCACCCGTGAGAAGGCGAGCAGGTCGTTGATCAGAACCTGCATCCGGCCGGCGGCCTTTTGCATCCGGTTAAGACAGTCCGCCGATTCGGCGGTCAGATTGGGATTTTGTTCCTTGAGGCGTTCGCCAAAGACAGTGATCTTTCGCAATGGTTCCTGCAAGTCATGCGAGGCCACATAAGCAAAATCCGCCAATTCGCGGTTACTCCGTTCAAGCTGGGCCGCCAGTTGGCGCAGTTTTTCCTGGCTTTTGCTCAGGGCTTCTTGCGCCATCTTCATCTCATGAATGTCACGGGTAACTCCCACCGTACCCAAAATGTCGCCCCGCCGATCACGCCACAGGACTTTGCTGCTGATCGACCAGCGTTTTGGGCTGTTGGGGTCACGGGGATTATTCTTGTACTGTTCCTGATTGATCACCGGTTCGCCGGTTTCAATGGTCCGCTGCTCATCAAGATAAAACTGCGCGGCCAGTTCCTGGGGGAAGAAGTCGAAATCGGTTTTTCCTTTCATTTCCTCGGGGGAATCCAACCCGAACGCTTTCGCGTGCGTGGGATTGTTCAACACAAATCGTCCCTGCTTGTCCTTGGCGTAAATTTTGTCCGGCAAATTATCAATGACCGTACGCAGCAAATCCCGCTGCTGCGCCAGTTCCGCAATTTCCTGCGCCAGCTTTGCGTTTTCCCGCGCCAGTTGTGCGTTGAGCTCGACTTTTTTTGAGCCTTCCAATCCCTCCGTCGAATACCCTTTTGGCACGGAAGGGACCGCCCCGGCCAGTGGCACCTCAATGTCGTTATCGGCTGTATTCATAGGTAAAACGTGAAGCGTCCAACGGTTGAAAGCAGAATTAGCGCCACGTGGTATTCGCCAATATATTATTAATCTTGTGGATTGCTAATCATTAGCCAGGTTGTCGCTCCAGTTCATTGCTCTTGCAATCTCTTATAACAGGACGCCGCAAACGCGCAACGCTATTTCCGTTTATTCGTTCTGGAGCCTGGTCGGCCGCCAGCACGGGCGCCTTGAAAAGTGGCGGCAAGGTCATGGGGGGAGGCCCAGGCGTACCGCCGGTTGCCCTGACCGCTGATAATGTGCCGGAGCGATGCCATGGACCGACTCTACAGCCTGGCCGTAAAACCTGCCAAAATGATCACCTGCTTCTGCAAAAAAATGTGAGATTTCTGTACTATCAAGCGTCAGCAGCGGTCCGTCTCAATGATTTCGGGCAAATTTAACGGTTTCCTGCGAATTGGTCTCCAGTCCGGAGACGGGGTGCTGCCGGCGGTATGGTTATAAAAATGGATCGCCAGACGTTGCTTCCGCCTGTGTTTTGGAACCGCAAGTCTGTCAGTAAACCTTCCGCAGGTTTGAAGGGAGGATGTTCAGTTCGGAGCGGTACTTGGCGACGGTGCGGCGCGCGATGGTGATGCCCTTATCGCCGAGCATTTTCACGACTTCCTGGTCGGACAATGGTTTGGTCGGTTCCTCATTTTTGAAAATTTCGGCAATCATGTCCTTCACGCTGGTATTGGACACGCCGTCGCCGGTGGCAGTCTGCAAGCCGGCAGTGAAGAAGAATTTCATTTCAAACACACCCTGGGGTGTTTGCATGTATTTGGCGGAAACGGCGCGGCTTACGGTGGTTTCGTGAACCCCGACGACCTCGGCCACCTGCGCCATCGTCATCGGCCGCAAATAGGCCACGCCCTTTTCCATAAAATCGCGCTGGCGTTTCACGATTTCCTTGGCGATGTTCAGGATGGTCTGCTGGCGTTGGTGCAGACTCTTGATGAGAAATTTTCCGGCGCGGATTTTTTCACGAATGTAATTCTTCACCTCGGCGGAATTTTCACCCTGCGACATCAGGTCTTTGTAAATATTGCTGATGCGCAGATGGGGAATATGTTCGTCATTGGTGGTCACAACAAAATCGTTGCCCGCCTTCTGCACGAACACCTCGGGCAGGACATAATGGTCGGTGTCCGGCAAAAAGGCCCGGCCCGGACGCGGCTCCAGGCGGCCAATGCGACCAAGGGCGTCCTGAACCTCCTCCACCGTGTAGCCGGTGCCGCGGGCGATTTCCGGTATGCGCCGTTTGCCAAGCGCGTCCATGAAATCGCGCACGATACGGTATTCCAGCGAATCCTGCCGGCCGGCGCGCAGCAGTTGGAGCACGAGGCATTCGCGCAAGTCGAGCGCGCCCACCCCCGGCGGATCGAAGGTTTGAATAACGTTCAATACCTCTGAAATTTTCTGTTCCGGCAGGTTGGCGCTAACAGCCATTTCCGGCACCGTGGACTTGAGGTAGCCATAATCGTCAATATTGCCGATGATCAACTCCGCAATGTGGCGCTGTTCCTCATTCAAATCCGTTTCACGCACCTGATCCATCAGGACCTGCGCCAGCGTAGTGCCCGCGGCCAGTGAATCGAACATGAACTGGCGTTTTTCCTCATCTTCGGTGGTCTGGCGGATGGGAATATTGGCCTGCGCAAAATGATCGCGCCACTCCTGGTCGAGTTGGACCAGCCGGTCAAATTCCACTTGAAAGTCGTCGGCCGGGGTGTCGTTGCTCTCGCCGTTCCTCAACAGGGTCGTGTCATTGAGCACGGTCGTATCACCGGTACTATCCGCCGAGGGTTCTGTGTGCTCGGCTGGCGCATCGGTTTCCTCCCCGTCGGCGGCCGATCGGTCGTTCAGCTCGGATTCGGGCGATGACACCTCTTCCAGCACGGGATTCTGCTGCAATTCCTGTTCAACCAACGCCTTTAATTCCAGCGTCGGCGCTTGCAGTAATGCCAGCGACTGCTGTAATTGCGGCGCCAGCACCAGGGATTGAGTGAGGCGGGCTGATAGTTGTAAACTTTGCACCATCGGCAGTTTTATTTTAACTCAGTTCCATCAAAGTACAAGCAAAAATGGCACAACATTCGCTGCATCCCGGAAATGTGCGGAAAAACTGGATTTTATACCCGTTTAAATCCATCTTTCCCGTATGAAACTGATTCTGTCGACGCATAATGTCACCCTGACCAAGGCCCTCGAAGAACATGTGCTCGGCCGGTTGCAAAAACTCGATCATTTTGACCGACGCGCCGTAGATGCCCGCGTAACTCTGGAACACGACCACACGCGGGCACCGGAGAAACAATTCAGTTGTTCCATGCGCCTGAGTGTGCGCGGCCCGGATCTGTTCGCCGCAGACCGCGAAAGTGACCTTTATGCTGCCATTGACCAGGTAACGAAAAAAATTGAACAGCAAATTCGAAAGCGCCACAACAAGCGGACCGCGAAAAAGCGCAACCTGGCGGCTCGCACCAAATCACGCCGTCAGGAATCCAGTCTTTGATGATTCTTCGTGCCCGAACGGTCCTGCCCATCTCCCGGCCGCCCATCAAAAACGGCGCGGTGCACGTTGCCGGTAATCGCATTCACGCGGTTGGTTCGTGGGCCGATCTGAAATCGGAAATCGGAGAGGAAATTCAGGATTTAGGCGAAGTGGCTTTACTTCCCGGCCTCGTAAACGCCCATTGCCACCTCGACTACACCGACATGGCCGGTGAATTGCCCCCGCCCAAAACCTTTACCGACTGGATTCCACTCATCACCGCCGCCAAAACCGGCTGGAACTACTCCGACTACGCGCATTCCTGGCTGCGCGGCGCGCACATGCTGTTGCGTAACGGAACCACGACCGTTGCCGACATCGAAGCCATGCCCGACCTCCTGCCGGAAGTGTGGGACGCCACGCCGTTGCGGGTTTTTTCCTTTCTCGAAATGACTGGTATTCGCGCGCGGCGGGCACCGAAGGAAATCCTGCGCGAAGCGCTGGAGAATATTGCTTCGCTTTCCCATGCGCGTTCTTCAGCCTCGCTTTCGCCACACGCGCCCTACTCCACGCTGCCGGAACTGCTGCAGGGCAGCGCCCGGGTCGCTCGCCAACGACGCTGGCCACTGTGCACGCATGTGGCCGAATCCCAGCAGGAATTTGAAATGTTCACCCGCGCCGGCGGGGCGATGTATGACTGGCTAAAACGGAATTTTCGCGACATGCGCGATTGCGGACTGGGTTCGCCCGTGGAACATCTCGCTCGCAACCAGATGCTCGGAAAAAATTTAATCGCCGTCCACGCGAATGTTCTGGCGCGTGGCGACGCCGCCCTGCTCGGCCAACACGAGGTGAACGTTGTTCATTGCCCCCGCAGCCATGCGTATTTTCGCCACCCGCCCTTCGCCCGCGAACGGCTCGCCAATGCCGGCGCCAACCTTTGCCTCGGCACTGACAGTCTCGCCACGGTCCGCGTCGGCGGCAGACAAAAACCCGAATTGAATATGTTTGAGGAAATGCGCGCGCTGGCTGACGTCGACCGGGCGGTTTCTGCGGCGGAAGCTCTCCGGATGTCGACGGTCAACGGGGCGCGGGCGTTGGGCCGGCGCGGAAAAGTCGGCGAACTCCGCCGGGGAGCCCTCGCCGATTTGATTGCGATTCCCGATTCCGGCAAATCCGCGGATGTTTATGAAACCGTGCTTGCCCATGACGGCCCGGTCCAGGCGAGTATGATTGACGGGCGCTGGGTGATTCCGCCGCAATAATTTGGGGCTGATGGCGATTGGATATTCCGTTAGCCAATCGCCACCTTACCCGCTTTTTGCTCGTAAATCGTAAATCGTAAATCGTAAATTTCCGGCGTGCTTTCTTTTGATGCAAAATTGCGACACCGCCTCGATGCCATCCGCGGCCAGGGTTTGCTTCGCGAACTCCGCCCGGTAGACTCACCGCAAAGCACGCGCATCCAGGTCGGCCGGCAAACCCTGCTGAATTTTTCATCGAATGATTATCTCGGGCTCGCCAATGACCCGTTGCTCAAGGAAGCCGCCATCCGGGCGGTGGACAAATTCGGCGCCGGCTCCGGCGCCTCGCGCCTGATTTGCGGTTCACTGGCACCGCATCAGGAACTGGAAGAAACCCTCGCCCGGTTCAAAGGCACCGAAGCCGCGTTGAGTTTTTCATCCGGCTACGCCACGGCCATGGGAACCATCTGCGCCCTGCTCGGCCAGAATGACATCATCATTCTGGATAAACTGGTTCACGCCTGCATGGTGGATGCCGCCCGGCTCAGCGGCGCTAAAATCCGCGTCTTTGCCCATAATGATCCCGATGACCTCGAAGAAAAATTGAAATGGG
>DATEGR010000146.1:0-4441 GCA_035279985.1 Verrucomicrobiia bacterium | reverse complement strand
GATGCAGCTTAGTCGTGCCGGGAATCGGCACGATCCATGGCTTCTGCGCCAACAACCACGCCAGCGCCACCTGCGCGGGCGTCACCTTCTTCTCCGCCGCAAATTTGCCGATTAAATCCGCCAGCGCCTGGTTCGCCTGCCGGTTCTCCGCTCTGAAACGCGGAACCTTGTTGCGAAAATCATCCGTGCTGAACTTTGTGTCCGCCTTGATTGCGCCCGTGAGAAACCCCTTGCCCAACGGACTGAACGGCACGAAGCCGATGCCCAATTCCTCCAGCACCGGCAACACCGCCACTTCTGGCTCGCGCCACCACAGCGAGTATTCGCTTTGCAACGCCGTCACCGGTTGGACGGCGTGCGCGCGGCGGATGGTCTGCGCCCCGGCCTCCGACAGTCCGAAATGCTTCACCTTGCCCGCACGGATCAACTCCTTCACCGTCCCGGCCACGTCCTCGATGGGCACGTTCGGGTCCACCCGATGCTGGTAGAGCAGATCAATCGTCCCGACCCTGAGCCGCTTGAGCGAGGCCTCGACCACCTGCCGGATGTGCGCGGGTTGGCTGTTCAAGCCGCCCTGCTTGCCGCTGTCGCAATCGAAGCCGAACTTGGTGGCGATGACCACCTGCCGGCGGAACGGAGCCAGCGTCTCGCCCACGAGCTCCTCGTTCGTGAACGGGCCATAGACCTCGGCGGTGTCGAAGAACGTGACGCCCTGTTCGACCGCCGACCGGATCAGGGAAATCATCTCCTGCTGGTCACCCACCGGGCCGTAACCGAAGCTCATGCTCATGCAGCCCAGCCCGATGGCCGAGACTCTTAAATTACTTTTGCCGAGAGTGCGCGTTTGCATAATTGAATCCTTTCCTGCCGCTAAATGTTGAAACGAACTTACGTCAACTGCGCTGACTTGTCGCGCCGATCTAAATGCAGACTGGTGTTAGTGTTGCTGCGGTTCCGGCTGTTATTGTTGGTTTTCAATTTAAGTGGCCGCATCAGATGTGAGAATGTGAGTGATCCCATTTTCCATTTGCCGCCCTCTTTGATATAGACCTCAGTTACCATGAAAGGATTGATGGCTTCGTGTCCACCAACCATGGCCACCAAGTCAATGTCGTTTAACAGGATCGCGGTATTCCCAAAGATATTCACTGATGCAGAGTATATTTCTGCTTTTTTATACCAAATCATGCCACCTTTGATGGTGTCTAACTCCTGTTTTTTCCCCCAGCTTCCCCCCATGTGCACGAAGACGCAGCTTTCCTCAAAAAGCCCATCTAAAGACTCCACATTTTTGTCTGACATCCAGGTCCATTTGGTTTTGGAAAGATCAATGATTTCCTGTTCCTCTTTGGTAAAGGATGTAGTCGCTGGATTTGGTAATTTAGCTTGAGCGTGCGATAGCTGCAGCCCTGCGAGAATCAGGCACAATGCCATAAATGTTATTTTCATAATTTTGTTTTTTTGGTTTAACTGAATTACAAGGAATTTTCCTTTGAGGTTCGTGCGGTCTATCGTGGCTTCGACGCCTTGAAAGCCAACTCGGTCACGTCCAGCCGTGTTTTTCGAGGATCAGGGACGGCGACTGCCGAACCGTCGGGCTGGAAATCAAAGATCTCATCGCTTTTGGGATTGTAGCGCGGCCATTTCGGCAGTCCGTTACCGTTAGGGTCACCGGTCTTGGCGAAGTTAGCCCAATAGGTGTTCATCATCTTGGCGACCTCTTGGTCCTTGGGCGCCACGGTGGCTCCATTTCTCCCAATAAGGTCGTTGAACACATAAGCGATTTCGGATCCATGCGGTGCGCCATACCGCATCATCGGTTGCATTGAGGCAGGGACATAGGAGAAGCGATATAGGTAGGCCGGCTCGCCCTTGGCAGCAAAGGCCCTCGCAGTGAACCGGGCCGGCTCCGCCCATACCTTGTCAGTGTTGACCATTGTGAGCATTTTGGCGAATTCATTGGTGCCATCAGGATCGTAGGCCGCAATCGCCTGGTTCCTCAGGCTCCCGAAAAGGGACAGCAGTTCGTCCTTTGAACTGGCATTGACAAACCCAGCCGGCACTTCCGCACTATTCGACCCGATGATGAGCGGAAGCCGTGCCTGCCTTCCTGCCTCGTATGCGCTCTGTGCCGTCTCCGCTACCAGCTTACCATCGAGAATCGGACCCGAATAAATGACTGCACCGCCGGGGCCATCGCTTTCCTGACCTCCGTCCACAATTTCCGCAACACTGAGCTCACGCAACTTGGCCAGCGCGGCCGCATCCATCCCTTTGATCCCATGCTTGCGCGCGAAGTTTACGCCGATTGTCTCGGCAGACACTGGATAGTTTGGATCGGCACCGTCCTTAGTCATCGGCCTCCCGGTGAGGACGCCGTCCCTGCCCCCACCGGACTCACTGATGGCTTTTTGGAAAAGGCCACGCGAAAGCGGTGAGGTCAGGAGGGTGTGAACTGAGACCCCGCCGGCTGACTCACCGAAGATGGTAATATTTTTCGGATCACCCCCAAAGGCGGCGATGTTCTGCTGCACCCACTTGAGAGCGGCAATCTGGTCCATGTAAGCGTAGTTGCCCTTGGTCTCGTCCGGATGCTCTTGGCTCAATGCGGGAAACGCGAAGAAGCCAAGGCGTCCCAGACGGTAGTTGAACGCGACCAAAATGACACCTTGTTTGGCGAATTGGACAATGGAAGAGTTTGGCAAGGCACCGCTGCCAAACACGAAAGCGCCGCCGTGGATCCACACCATCACCGGCAGTTTTGCCCCAGACGAGACTCCGGCCGGTCGCCACACATTAATGAACAGGCAATCCTCCGACGAGCCCTCCGCAATTAATCCAGAACCGCCGGGCCATCCTGCGTGCGCACAATCTGCGCCGAACTTACCAGCGTCACGCACACCCTCCCACGCCGGCATGGGTTGCGGTGGGCGCCAGCGATAGGCGCCGACCGGTGCCGCAGCATAGGGTATCCCTTTGAAGCAGGAGACTTCCCCTTCGGTAACACCGCGCACGATCCCGGCTTGGGTGTGAACCGTCGGCGCTACGGCAAGCGCAGGATTGGCAACCGTTGTGGGCGTGGAAGGATTCTCGGGCCTGCTCTTGTTGGTTTCTTGCGCAATGGCTGACGTCATCATGACGGCGGCGATCAGCCCGAGCGCGATAAAGGACCTTTGTTGTTTTCTGCTCATGATGTTTGCCCCCTGCGGTTGGAAAAATGGTCCACGTGATTAAACATCCAATTTTCGAGTGCCCAACCATTTCACCTTGTCAGGATCGCGATGGTCAAAGAAGCTGCTCGTCTTGGTGTCTAAAGTTTTAATGGCCGCCAGATCTTCCGGGCTCAATTCAAAATCAAGCACATCGATATTTTCTCGCATTCTTTCTTTGCGGCTTGATTTTGAAAGAACGACGATTCCCCTTTGTGAGACCCAGCGGAGGATCACCTGGGCAACGCTTTTTTTGTGCCTGGCCGCGATTGAAAGCAACAACTCATTTTTAAAAATATTGTTTTTTCCCTCGGCAAATGGAGCCCATGCCTCCACCTGAATATTGTTTTCCTTTAAAAACTGTTGCGCCTCATTCTGCTGTTGAAATGGATTTACTTCGATCTGATTTAGCGCCGGCTTGATTTTGTTATGGATCATCAGGTCCATGATCCGGTCAGGTTGAAAGTTCGATACCCCGATTGCCCGGATTTTGCCTTGCTGATACAGCTCCTCCATTGCCCGCCATTCACCATAAACATCCCCGAATGGTTGATGTATCAAGAACAGGTCGAGATAATCCAATTGCAGCCGTTTCAGGGATCTTTCGAAGGCGGATTTTGTGCCTGCATAACCATTGCTCTGAATCCAAAGCTTTGTGGTGATAAACAGTTCTTCCCTGGCCACTCCGCTGCGTTTGATCCCTCGACCGACGGCTTCTTCATTCAAATAAGACTGTGCCGTATCAATATGCCGATATCCCGTTTGAATGGCTTCAACAACGCTTCTTTCACACTCGGCCTGATCAGCTATCTGAAAAACACCGAAGCCAAGAATAGGTATTTCAACACCGTTATTTAGTTTCACATTTTGCATAGAATTTTCTTTCTGGCCGTTGCCAATGATTTAAAGCTCATTCGTCACTGCTTTACCGGCGCTTCCACTCCGGAGAGCGATAATATCCCCGCCGGCAATCGTGCGCCTTGGACCGGAGAGCGGAGTAATGCGGCATTCAGCTCGCGGAGTTCGTCGGGCGTGAATCTCACGGAATCCGCGCCGATATTATCAAGCAGGTGCGGCATTTTGGTCGTGCCGGGAATCGGAACAATCCACGGTTCTTGTGCTAATAGCCAAGCCAGCGCGATCTGAGCCGGCGTCGCATCCTTGCGCCGCGCCCATTCCTTGACCACTGCAACCAGCGCAATATTCCCCGGGCGGTTCTCGGGCGCGAACCA
>DATEGR010000145.1:0-2298 GCA_035279985.1 Verrucomicrobiia bacterium | reverse complement strand
AGAACGTTTTCCTGTCTGGCCAGCGACTGGAAAAAATCAGACGGTTCATCGAGCGCGGTCCTGCCCGCGGCGGCCAGGAGTTGCGCCCCGGCCGTATCGAGCGCGCCCCGGTCGTGTTGCATTTGCGCCTCCGCGGTTTCCAGCGCGTGGACGGAGGCGTTGTCCTGCGCGCTTAATTTTTTCAGCCGCTCATATTCCGGCTGCGATGCCTGCAACGCCGCCCGCGCCGCGACCACGTCATTTTCGAGTGAAACGAGCGCCGCGGAATCCAGCACGCGGCCGTAGGCTTTGATTCCCGGCGGCAGCGTCGCGGCGGCCAGCGGCGCGGTCTGCAGGCCGATAAGTTGCTGCGTCTTCGCATCAAGCGTGATGACGGTCTCGCCCTGGGCGCCGCTTTGCACGCGCGACGCGGCGGTGACGGGCTGGTCGGCGATCGCTTCGGCTTTCCGTTCCCGGCTCATTTGGACATAACCAAAGATCAACCCCGCGATGGCAATCACGACGATGACCGAAAGAAGGATTTTGATTTTCATAATCAAATCACGCCATAGGCAGTTGGTTCGTTGCCGGGAGGTTTGCCCAGGAACCGCTGGTGCATCCGGATCATCAAGTAATAGGCCACCGGCGTGGCGATGAGCGACAGCACCACGGAAATGAACAACGCGCCGATGACCGCGACGGCCAGCGGCCGGAGCATGTCCGCACCCGCGCCGATGCCGTAGGCCAGCGGCAACATGCCGAGCGCGGCGGCCAGCGAGGTCATCAATACCGGGCGCAAACGGCGGTGGCCGGCGCGCACCAGCGCCTCGACCAGTTCCAGGCCCTGCTCCCGCAATTGCTGAAAATAGTCGAGCACGAGGATGCCGTTCTTGGCGACGATGCCGACGCCGATGATGGCGCCGAGGAAGGACACGATGTTCAACGTGATGCCGGTGATCCATAACGCCACCAGGGTACCGAACAAGGCCAGCACGGAGCCGAAGACAATTGCAATCGGTTCGTAAAATGAACGGAATTCCACCAGCAAGACGATGAACACCAATAGAATCGCGGCCAGCAGCACCATCAGCAGGTTGTAAAACGATTCCTGTTGTTGCTGGTAAAGCCCGCCGTATTCCACCGCGCCCGGCGGCAGCCATTTGTCCCGGCTCAATTTCGTTTGAATCTCCTTCATCGCGCTGCCCAGATCGCGGCCTTCCAGCCGGCCGGAGACGATGATGTCCTGCCGCAAATCGTCGCGGTCCAGTTCCACCTCGCTCGGTTCCACGTTCACGTCGGCCACCTGGTCCAGCCGGACGACCGCGCCGCCGGGCGTGCGAATCGGCAATTCACGCAACCGCTCGATCTGGCCGACGCTGTTCCGCTCCGCCTGCACGCGGAGGTTGACCACGCGGTCGCCTTGCAGCACGGACGACGACACCTCGCCGAGCAGCGCGATGTTCACGGTGTGGGCAATGTCCTGCGCGGTGAGGCCGAACCGCTGGGCCTCGGCGGGGCGCACGCGAAGGTTAATGGACGGTCCGGTTTCGGTCAGGCCGTCAAACGTGTCCACGACGCCGGGAACTTTCCTGATTTGTTCCTCGACGCGCGGCGCGGTCTGCTCCAGCCATTTCAAATCCGGCGAGAACAATTTGATTTCAACCGGATTGGGTGTCAGTTGCAGGTCGCCGATCAAATCGGTGAGGATGCCGGGAAAATCCCAACGGATGTCCGGAAACCGCGCGTTAAATTCGTGGCGGAATTCGGCGAGGACATCCTCGGTGGTGTGCTGGCGGTTCGGCTTGAGTTTGACAAGAAAATCGCCGCTGTAGGGTTCGGTGATAAACAAGCCGAGTTGCGTGCCGAGCCGGCGGGAATAACTCTCCACGTCCGGGTTCGCGCGGATGATGGCCTCTGCCTCGTCCAATTGCCGTGAGGTTTCGGCAAGGCTGGTGCCCGGCGGCGCATTGTAATCGATTACGAAACCGCCCTCGTCGAAATCGGGCAGGAAGTCCGTCTCCAGTTGGCGGAAAATGAAAATGCTGGCGATGAAGATCAGCCCACACGCCAGCAGCGTCAGCCAAGCGTGCCGCAGTGCCCAGCGCACGGCGGCTTCGTAAATCCGCAGCACCGGCCTCAATACAAAACCGGCTTCCTCGCGTGGCTGCGACGCCACCGTCGCAGAAGGTGATGGCGACGCCCCGTCGCCAGATGCTCTGCGCGACGAGGCGTCGCCGCCACGCCGGCCGCGGATGAGCCATGCGGCCAGTGAAGGGGTCAGCGTGAGCGCCAGCACCAGCGACGTGAGCAGTGACACGA
>DATEGR010000144.1:0-2559 GCA_035279985.1 Verrucomicrobiia bacterium | reverse complement strand
GTGACTTCGATCGGCTCCGCCAGGCGGTCGAACGGAATCCAATTACAATTCGTTGCGGTGAACTCGTCGCGGTCAAGTGCATGTTAATCGCCGACCACGACGCGATTATTTTCCACGTCCAGCTCGACGACGTAAACCGGTTTCGGCGTGGTGATGCCGAGGCCGCGCCTATGGCCGATGGTGTAAAATTCGATGCCGTCGTGATGACCAAGGACCTGGCCGTGAATGTCCGTGATTTCACCGCGATGCTTTTGCACGAGGTTCGTCGACTGGAGAAAGCCGCCGTAATTGTTGTCAGGCACGAAGCAGATTTCCATGCTTTCCGCCTTGTCGGCGGTCTTGAGCTGGCAATGCCGCGCCACTTCGCGGGTGTCGCTCTTGGTCTTTTCGCCCAGCGGAAACAGCGCCCGCGCCAACTGATCCTGTCGCAGTGAGAAAAGGAAATAGCTCTGGTCCTTCTTCAAATCCCGTCCGCGCTTCAGCAAATAACGCCCGGTGGTAGGGACGGCGCGCTGCGCCGTCAGCACCGCGTCCAGCGGCGCAACGGTTTCGCCCGCTGTTTCGCAGGCGAGGACATTGCAGCGCGATGTCCCTACCTTCGTTTGATTCGGAGCAAATTCCACCCGCGCAAAATGGCCGGTGGCGATGTAGTCCGCGCCGAGCTGCTTCGCCCGGTCAATCAAGCGGCCAAATTTCAAATTCTGATTGCACATCACGCACGGATTCGGCGTGCGGCCCGCCTTGTATTCGTCGGCGAAGTATTGGATGACGTGCTTCTGGAATTCCGCCGCCTCGTCAATCAGGTAATAGGGAATGCCGAGGGTGTGGCAGACGGCGCGGGCGTCGGAGACGGCCTGCGGTCCGCAGCACCGATCCTCGGCGCGGTTGACGCAGTCTTGCGGCCAGAGCTTGAGGGTGATGCCGACGACCTCGTAGCCCTGCTCCAGCAAAAGCGCCGCCGTGGCGGAGGAGTCCACTCCCCCGCTCATGCCGCAGACGACGCGCTGGCGCTTTGCCGAATTCACAGTGGGACATTATACAATGTGCTGGCGGCGTGTAAAATGGTTTGAACTGCCTGTCTTGTCTTATTTTTTGGTCATCTATTGGAATTTACGAACACCTGATAGGCATCCGGATTTTGCGTTGCAAGTTTGTTCGTAAAGGCCGCCAATTCATCCGCCAAGACCCACCCTGAAAACAATTCAATGGTGTAAACATCTTGGATCAAACGTTTGCTCTGCTCCGTAGGAGGTTGTTTGTCTAAAAAGCTGTGAAGATTGCCAGTCATGATTTTTGACGTCGGAATTTTGGTTATGGCTGCTTCCGGATCAATTTTATAGATGTCGGCCAAAATTTTATTCCGCGTATCCTCATCCTTTCCCCACAGGGCATGAATCATATCCGGCACGGCCACTTTGGCGGTCGTGCCCATTTTCGCCAGACGATTTGCAGCCTCAAGCACCACCAATGACAACGGATCTTTCAGCGCAGTGCGCAAGTCGTCGAACGAATAAGAGCCAGATTTGAATTTCTCATCCCACATTTCATTCTCTTGCTGCTGTTTGAGCGCCTTGGCCACCTGAGGAATTTGCGAGGCCAAAGCAGGCTCAATATTGGCGATGGTTGAATAGGTGGCATCCTGGACGTCCGCTTCACTGGCGGTTTTTGCGAATTTCAAAAGGTCAGTCACAAAGGGTTCGGCGACAGGTCCAGCTTCTCCTAAAATTGAGGCGGCTAAATTTTTATTGTACTCACTCGATCGGTTGTTTGGAGAAGCGAATACTGCGTGAATTGCCGGAAATACGTGTGGATTTTTCGTTCCTTCATATCGTACCAAAGCGAGCGCTGCGCGAAATCGTGTGTTTGAATCGCCGTTCGTAAGCAGAATTTCCAGAGCAGGAATATATGGAGCGCAAGCGGTGGGATTTTCCATTATCACGGTGCTAGTGGATTCAGGCACAAGCTCGGTTAAAACTGTTTCGTCGCAGATCGAGCTATTGGTCATCAAATCCGTTAGCGCGGGCAAATCTTCAGGGCCAAAACCAATGTTCTTAAGTGCATCAAAGACCATCCAACGGTCGGTATCCTGCGAAGTATAAATCATGTCCCAAAGAACCGGAGATACGTTCGGCAGAATCTTTCCCAGGTAACCCATGCCGGCAATTGCCCCGCCTCGGACGAATTTTTCGGGGTCACCACTGTTGTCCATTAAGACCCTGAATGCGCTCATGCGGTACAGGCCAAAAGCTCCGATGGCGTTGGTTATTTTGTCGTAATAATACATTTGATGGGTCGTTGGCCTGGTATGGAGAACTTTCTGAAGATGAGTGATAGCCTCATCTAAATTGATGCCGCTGCTGTCAGTTGTCGGGGCTGATGTTATGTTGGGTTCAGAACGCGGCGCGGCAGGGTTGACAGTATTGGTGCTTTGCAAAGCGATTGGCTTACCGCCTGATTTAGGGTTTTTGCTGAAGAAATTTGCGTGGAAATAAATCGCGGCACCAACAGTTCCGACAACAGCAGCAGTTAGTAAAACTTTTTGCGCCGTGCTCATGGCGA
>DATEGR010000143.1:0-9756 GCA_035279985.1 Verrucomicrobiia bacterium | reverse complement strand
TTGATTTGCGCCGACTGACGTCGGCGGCTACACATTTTTTGAAAACGCTCCAAGGCTCCGACGCGAACACAATTCCGGATGGTGCAAACCTTTGGAGCTTCGGCAAATCCGGGGAGGGGTACAATGGGTTCGTCTTTGGCTTCTTTGACTGCGAGTTCCAATTTCAGATTCAGCACGAAGGCCAGGATGTCCTCGTCCGAGTTCGTACCGCAGGCCAAGTGGGCGGCGACGTCGAGCGCGACATGGCGTCACGCAAACGGTTTTCGCCAGGCGCTTCGAGCAATCTGTAAAGCTCGTGCAGGGACACGGCCCTTGGCATCCATGATTTCATGATGCGATGCGCGCACCGCGCGGGCGGCCTCCGCCACAGCGCGTTTTTTTTGGTAGCGCAGCCGTCCCGGCTGCGGGTGGACCGGGTGTCTCGCCTGGTTTTCATGTGGACGGGTTGACTGGCGGCGGGACGCCACCAGAACCCGCAGGCGCGGACGCCTGCGTTACCTCAAACTGCGGCCACGGGAACGTGTCGAACACCGTATCCGAGGTGTAAAGCAAAAGTTCGGTGAGCGTGAGGCATTTGGCCATGAACTTCCTGATATGGGCACTTACCCGCCACCCAGTGCTGCCCGGCGATGAATTTTGAAGAACCTGCCGCTACCTTCCGCGCCAAATCAGACAACGCCTTATACCAGTTTCGGTTTGAAATTGTACTGTAGCGGCGCTATGAGCGCCGTTCTGATTATTCCTCGGCGGTCGTAGACCGCCGCTACAACTCACAGCGAATAGTGCAGTTTAAAGCCAAACGTGGTATTATCCGGTCGCTGACCAACGAGGCAGATACAGATGTCGGGCACATTGTTGATGACGATCAACATTTGGCTCTGACCGGAGGTAAGGCAGGAATGTTTTTTACCGTTCGTCATTGTGCGGCGCCCGGAAAAGGCATTGTCTGCCTTTATTCATTCGTAGTTGAATTACGGCCTGGCCCGCCATCCTTGATGTCGCCGGAACCTGGCGCCGTACCAAACGGGCAGTACAATTTAAGTTGGCGCCGTTCCAAGGTACGCCAAAGGCGCACTCTGCTGCGCACAATCAAGCGGCTGTCATGGGTATGATCTCCTCACTGAGCGCTTATCACGCTGAAACAATTAAAGAAAGCGTCCCAACAACTTCGGCGTTAATCGGAAACACGCTCCCGGCATTTTTCCATGCAAACTCAGGGAGGCAAAAAGGACCGAACGGCGCGGAAGAGGTTCAGCCCGTTCTTTCCTCCGATCGAGTTGTCGTCGCCCCCTTTACCCCATGAATAAGTCTGTTGACCCCAAGGAGTAAGTTGAAATGCATTTGGAGTGTCCCTTTGACTCTCCCACCGGACGTGGCCATCAGCGAAACAAGCATTCAGACCAACCATCCCTTTCTGGAAGGCGAAATTATCATAACCCTGTGTTTGATCAGTAAAAATGCATTTTTTCTGATCCACTTCACTCAAAGTCACCGCAATCTTGGGGCGATAAAGACCGCCGCCAGCGTATTCGGTGTTTCTTGACTGCATAAAATAATCATAACCGATACGGATGTAACCGGGATTGTTGCCGGCCTCACTGGGTTGAGTATTATACGACGGCCAGGGATAGGGCTTATTGACATAATAATCGTATGTCATGTTCTTGCCAACAATTCCTGCGCCGACGGGAGTATAGAAAACTTTCGGATTGGCAATGTCTTTGTCTCCCCACAGCACTCCGAGATTCCACCAGCCATCTGGCGCGGGCGGATTAGCAGTGGAGGACATGGTGTTGCCAGAACTCATGCGCGCTATTTCATGTGTTTCCCAAGGCGAGGCCGGCGTGCCACCACCGCCACCTATTTTATTATCTGTGGCAACCCCTTTCCAATGTATCGGCAACGGCTGGCTATTATGATCCGCCGGATACATCGTCCAACCTTCGCCAATCTGCTTTTCGTTGCTGGCGTCTGCAATTCGCAAGGCCTTTTGCTTCGCCGCTGACAGTGCCGGCAATAGCATCGCCGCCAGGATGGCAATGATGGCAATGACCACCAGCAATTCAATCAATGTAAACCCCTTGTGCAGTGGAAGTTGCCACCGAACGGCGGCCGATTTCGCGCCATTCCTGGCGGCTGATTTCAAATTAATGGGCATAATATTTATAATCGTTTGTTACGCCAAACACTTCAGGATTGTTTAATACCTACATCCTAACTCCGCGCACAAGCATGGGCAATTGGTTGCATTTGCAAATCCAATTGAAGAAAGTGCACTGGAAAAGTTCCCGGTTCCTTCATTAATTGAGGCCACCACTCTGGTTGGCGGTCAGATGGATGCGGCTCGCGTTGGTGATTACACTTCGGGCCCCGGCAGCTGGAAAAGTGCAATTGGCAATGGTGACATCGGTGATACGCACCGAATCGGAAAACCCTTCGATATCTATCGGCTGTCTGGATAACCGGTTGAACGTGCAGTCGCGAATGTCAATGTCCCGGATGACCGGCACCGCATTGCCATTGAGTGTGCCCGGATATCTCATGGTTATGCCGATGCCGGTCCGGGCGGATTTCACCGCGCAATTGCGAATATAGGCGCCTTGGATAAAGCCGCCGCGGGTCATGCCGGTTTTGAATCTCATGGCAATGTCCAGGTTCGGACTGTCAAAGCGGCAATCCTCGGCAAAAACATTTTCCACGCCTCCGGAGGTTTCGCTGCCCACCGTGACGCCGCCATGCCCGTCTTTGAAAACACAATTCTGAATCACGACATTCCGGCTCGGAATATTAACGCGGCGACCGTCAACGTCCCGTCCCGACTTGATGGCGATGCAATCGTCGCCGTCACTGAAATGGCAATCCTTGATCAAAACGTCCGTGCAGGAATCCGGGTCGCAACCGTCCGTGTTGGGACCTTGCGTGTCCACGGTGACGCCTTCGATGGTCACGTTGGTGCAATAAAGCGGAGTCATCACCCACATAGGTGAATCAACAATATGCACGCCTTTGATCAAAACATTCTTGCAACGGGTCGGTTGGATGAAGTACGGGCGCAGGTGATGGCCCTCGCCGAAAATCCGCTGTGCCACCGGCACGCCGCGATCGCCCATCGCTACCAGTTCCCGGGGATCCGGAAGCTGTTTCCAGGAATACCAGACAGCCTTTGATCCCTGGCCGTCAAGCGTTCCCTCACCGGTAATGGCGATGTTTTCCTGTCCCAGCGCGTAGATGAACGGCGAATAATTCATCACTTCCGTGCACTCGTAACGTGTGAAGACCACCGGCAAATAGCTTTTGGGATCGGTGCTGAAACGAATGGTCGCGCTTTTCGAGACGTCGAGATCCACATTGCTTTTCAGGTGGATCGCGCCGGTCAAATAAACCCCCGCCGGCACGACGACCTTTCCGCCGCCCGCGGCATTGCAGGCTTCAATCGCCTGGCGGAACGCCTCGGTACAATCGGTGACGCCGTCGCCCTTCGCGCCGAATTTCGTAATCACAAATGACCGATCCGGAAAAGCCGGCGGCACGATTCGGGCCAAAATATCCGGCAGCTTCGACCAGGCCTGGGCGTCCTTTGCGGCTGTGGTCTCGGCAACGCCTTGACCGGAGAAAAACGCAACTGCCGGTATAAGAATAAAAATCTGGTGAAATAAAAATTTAATCATGGTCATGGGAGTCCAGAATAGCGGAATCAGAAGACAAGCAAACCCGGAACCTTTGCAAAAAAGCATGAGGAAAGTGCATGCCCGCCGCAAACTACTTGGTTATCAAACGCAACCCCCAATGAGAACCACTACGATTTCTCATGATAAGGGGAATGGCTTTCAAAGAGCTTGAGCTGGTTTTGGATGATTTCAGCCAGGGGTTTGTTATTTTGCGTGAGGCTTAAATCCAGCGCCTGTCGGGCGGTTTCGATTGCTTCAGGAAATTGTCCGGCCTCGGCATAAGCCGCCGCGAGCGTGTCCAGAATCTGTGGAGAGGTGCCCGCGGAGAGTCGCACGGCCCGTTGGGCCACTGCCACTGCCTTTGGGCCATTCCGCAACGATGCGTCCGGACACGTCGCCAGCATCCAGGCCAGATTGTTTTGCGCCGTGACATGAAAGGGATCAAGTTCCACAACCTTCTGAAACTGTGCGATGGCGGCTGCGGATTCACCCAGACATTGAAGCGCCAAACCCAATTGATAGTGGGCGTGAACGGAGTCCGGCATCTGTTTCAGTGCCTGCTGGTAATGTTCGATAGCCCCGTCCCACTGCCCTTGGGCAAAGAATAGATTGGCCAGGTTGTAGTGAACCTTGGCATTGTCCGGCTCCATCTCAAGCGCCTTCTGGAATTGCTCAATGGCCTCCGCGTTTCGCCCCTGGGCGGCCAGCAGGTTGCCCAGATTATCGTAAGCTCCTGCCCGACCTGGACTGAGTTCAATGGCTTTCCGGTAATGCTCGATGGCTTCAGTGATTTGGCCCTGCTTGGCCAGGAGGATTCCCAGGTTGTTTTGTGCTTCCGCAAAGTCGGGGTCAATCGCAAGAGCCTGATGATAATACCCAAGCGCTTCATCAAACCGGCCCTTGACGGTAAGGGCGGCACCCAGATTGTCCAGCGCATCGACGTAATTCGGACTGACCTGGATGGCCTTGCGATAGTTCTCAATCGCGTCATCGAGCTGGCCTCGGGCGGCCAAAGCCATGCCCAAATTGTTGAGGGCACCGGGAAAATTGGAATCAATCCGGAGGGCTTCGTGATAGTCCTCGATGGCTTCATCCAGATGCCCTTCGGCGGCGAGGGCGACCCCAAAATTATTCGGCGCTTCAGAGAAATTCGGATTGATCCGGATTGCCCTCTGATAATGTTCTATTGCCTCTGGAATGCGCCCTTCCCGAAAAAAATAGCCGCCCAGATTGTTTTCGGCCATCCAGCAATCCGGGTTCCTGGCGATCGTCGTCCGCCAGAGAGTTTCAATGTCAGTGTACATTCCACTCTGTCGCCAGCTCGATACCCCCAACACCAATAGCAGTGTTCCGCAAACCATGGGTTCAACCAATTGTCGCCGGTTCATTGAAGAGCGGAATAATATGGCGATTCCCGCCGCTGCCAATGTGATCGGGCCAATCGTGGCCAAATACTGAAAGTGATCAGCTACGAACGAATAACAAAAGGGATAGACATTGAAAAAGCCCAGCGCCGGGAACAACGTCCCAACAAAAAAGAGCCAGGCCGCCAGCGGCGCGCGGTTCCGGCGCGAAAGCAACCACAACGCCGCCGACATCAACAGCGCCGTGATGGGGAAAAGGTATTGCCACCACACCGTCTGGCTGACCTGCCAGCGAGGATAGATAAAAATTAAATCCACCGGCCAGACCAGCTTGCCCAGGTAAAACCAAACCACGTGTCCGGCAATGAGAACCCGCTCGAGGAAGGTAAAATCATACGCGGAACCTCTCGCACCCACGAATTTCCATTCCACCCACGCCGTGAATAATCCGGCACCGACTCCGACCACAAAAAATGGAATCAGCGGGACCACATCACGCTTCCCGGCCAACTTCCCGCGCTGCCACCAGAAAATCACCAGCAACGCCGCCGGCCAAGTGGCAATGGCGGTCTTGGACATTAACCCCAACAGGAACAATCCCAAAGCCAGGAAGTAAAACTTCCAGTTTCGGATCTGGTCAAATCTCAAATAAACCAGCGCCGCGCCCAGATAAAATGCTCCCGACAGGGTATTTTTGATCTCTGAAATCCATGCCACTGATTCCACACAAACAGGATGCAAAGCGAAAATGGCCGCCGCCAGATAAGCTCCCGGCACCTGCAACCGCCATAGAATTTTCCACAACAGCAGGGCGGTAAAGGTGTGCAGTAAAATATTAATTAAATGGTAACCCAGCGTGGTATCGCCCCAGAGTTTGTATTCAACCCAAAAAACGCTATAGACCAGCGGATAATACTGCTGCGTAGCGCCAGGTTCGATCCAGATACGCGCCAATCCCTGTGATGAACGAAGCCCGGGCGGGGTAAGGTGTGCGTTATCGTCCCAAAGGAGTTTTCCGTGCCATACCGGTTGGTAAACAAAGCTGACGGCGGTGAGCAGCAACAATCCCTTCACCCAGCCCCGCTCCCACAAATCACGCAGCCAGCCCAAACCTCCATCGGTTGCTTGAGTTGAAGCTGTCATCGAGAGTACCCGGGATGCTAACGAAATTCCTGCACACGACAACTGCTAACGGTCTGCGCGGATGTTTGATGCTGGATCGTAACAAACTTCGGGTTTTGGATTTTTGACTTTTCCACATACCGCACATACATCAACAGTGTGAGCTGGAAAAACAATCCGGCAGCGCTTGCGGACGCTATTATAAACTCACCGGCGGCAAACCCGTTGTTGGTCGGGGGGTACACTCTGAAAACCAAACAGGCGCTGGGGAAATTTCCCAACGCCTGTCATGGAAAGAGCAACCAAAACTTACTTGCGCATCCGGCGGCGTGCAGAAATCCAACCAAGTATGCCCAAACCCGCCAGCGCGAAGGTAGAGGGTTCGGGTACCCCCGCAGGTGTTACATCCGCCCAAGTCGTGCCAATAAGAAGGTTATCAACCAAAAAAGCACCCGTGCCGGATTGAGCTTTGAACCCTACATTGTCTATCGCTGTCGCTGTGAGACCTGAAAGGGTCGCAGTGGCCGTCGGTGCGGTGTTACCAAAGGTGCTTGAGTCTGGATTTACCCAAAGGCTGGCGGTATGTGCGGTGAGGTCAATCATTTCAACTATGAGATACGTGGTATTAAGGGTCAAGACGGGGCCGGTACCGGCGGTTGCGGCTTGAGCATTACCTCGCAATTCAATCTTACCGGTAGAATAATAATAAGCATCAATTGCGTCGCTGCCGCCATTTGGGGTTGAAGTGCCCGGATTCATCGCGGTGAAATAGTTATTGCCACTGTTAACTACACTTGGATTAAACAGGAACGAGTAGTAGATTTGTCCGCTGGTCTGATTTGCGAATTGGATTTCGGAACTTCCAGCGGTCCCGTTAGCGATTGAAAGTTCATTGCCGCCCTGATCCGCTAAACCCGCGTAAGTCAGGTTTCCGCTGGCGATGGTTAAACCGGAATTCCCACCAGTCCAAGTTGCACTGTTGCCAGGGTTTACCTGGTTCTGAAGCGCACCAGGCGCAGTATAATTAAAAGCTTCTGAAAAAAGGAGGGTGGCTTGGGCAGACTGAAAAACAAAACAGAGGGCGCCCATGGCGAGAATAAGCGGGTATGAATGTTTCATAATGCGACTTTACGTTTTATGGTTTTTTTCTTTTGACTCCTTAATCCTAACCCACTTCTGTAATCTGTCAGCCCCCCTTTTGTTGCAAACGTGCATGAAAATTGAGAACCACCGCTTTGGGCAGTACCCTATAAGTGGCCTATGGTCAACTGGTAGGACTCTCCCGGAATTGGTTCACCCGGTGCACAAAACCCCGGATTTACGCTGCAGCTAGGGTATTTGCAGAATATAAAACCTTTGCGGACTGCCGGGATCGATGGCGTTGGTGAAGATGAAATTACCGCTGGCATCAAACAGATTAGTCGCAACCGGCGTCCATTGACTCGGCGGCAGTGCAATATTGGTGGAGACCAGCACGTAAAAAGTGCCGTTCGTTGTGCCACCCGAGCCGCTTATGACCAGGCCATTGGCTGTAGCGCTGATGCTGCCAAAAACTGGCGGCGGCGGTGGCTGAGGGGTCGCGCTCACCTCTGACGAATTGGCGCTCTCGCCGCCTGTGTTAATCGCCGATACCACATAATAGTAAGTGGTGCCGTTGGTAACCAGCGTGTCGGTGTAATTTGTCGTTGTGACCGTGGCATTGGTGACCGACTCGGTCCCGCTGACGGTCGCGCGTTTGACGTTGTAACTGGTCGCACCAGAAGAAATATTCCAAGTCAAAGTGACCTGGGCGTCGCCGGCCGTAGCTGTCAAACCGGTCGGCGCCGCTGGCGGATTGTTGGTCGAAGTGACGACCAAATTCACTTGCCCGGCTGTGCCGGTGTTTAACTGACAAGTATAACCTGCCGGCGTAGTGCCCAAGGTGGGGCTGCCGCTTCGACTGCCACTGTAGGAGAACAGCGAGAAGGTGCCCGGAGCGAAACCGCCACCAGCAGCGATGTTCAGCGTACTGTTCAGGCTCAGATTGCCCGTCACAGAAACCTTCGTAAGATTCGTTCCCAAAGTAAAATTCACAGGCGTCGTGGCGGCCAGCGTCAGGCTGGTTCCATCCGAGAGCGTGCTGCCCCCCAAACTAATGGGAGTCGCGCCGAACAGGGTCGAGTCGCTCAAGGAAGCCGGTTGATTATAAAACGCCAAGGCATTGGTGACCGAAGTGCCATTAAGCGTGATGGTACTTGCGCCGGTCGTGGTGTTGGTAAAGATAACCTGAGAGTTAAACAACTCAAATGTATAGCTTCCTGCCGGGAAGATTTGAGAGTCCACAACTTGAACACCTCGGACATTGTAAAGCGCAAAGGCACTGTCACCCGGAGAGCCATCGGTCGAGGTGATGTTGAGCTTGCTTAGAACAATATTAGAGGCAGTCAATTCGGTGCGCGCCCAAATCATGCCGGGTTGGGCGGCCGTCGCCGTCACATTACTGATGACGACGTTCCGCCAAACCGGCGTTGTGCTGCTCACCGACCCCACCGCCGTTCCCGCGGCCACGGCTGGTGTGATTCCAGCTGTGGTCGGATTACCATATGAACCGTAATAGCTATAAATCAAAATTGGCGCATACTTGATGTTCGTCATGCCGATGTTGTAGTAGTACATGTTCTGCACCACGCCCCCGCTGCCGGCGTCAGACTTCATGCGAATGGCGTTGTCGGTATTGGTAAAAATGCAGTTGATGACGGTCACATTTGACACGCCTGCCTGGGTAAGGCTGCCCACGGAAACGCCATGGCCGTGACCAAACATGCAGTTAGTAATCATAATGTCCCGCGCCAGCGCGCTGCTGCCGCCCAACTCGATATTGTCGTCTCCATCGCTGATATGGCAATTCTGCACCAGCATGTTGGTCGAGCCAACGTCCATTCCATCCGTGTTGGGTGAGGTCGGATCTGTATTAATGTCAATGCCCAGGATCGTAATGTCGCCGTTATTGTTCTTCAACATGAGATGGAACGTCGGCGGATTTTGCAGCGTCAAGGCATTGACCATTCCGGTAAAGGGATTTTGCGGCGTCGCACTTTGAAACAATATCCGGTGGCTGCTGGTGAATTGAATGAAATTGGGCCGCGAACCCGAGCCCCACCAGCCCGCACCCTGACCGTCAATCGTTCCGGCCCCGCTGATTTCCACGTCGCTGACGCTGGAGCCAAGGATAAAAGGAGTTGAGGAACTGGGCCAACTGCTCATGGGGAGCATCATCAAGGTCGCGCCGCTGTCAATCTGCAGATTAACCTTGCTCTTCATGGTAAGCGGGCCGGACAAGTAGGTGCCGGGTCCGGGTATTTCCACCGTGCCGCCGCCACTCGCCGCCGATGCCGCATTGATGGCGCTTTGGATGGCGGTAGCGTTGTTCGTGCTGCCGGTGGATGCGCCATAGGTAGTAACATTGAACACATTATTGGTGTTGATGTTCGGCAAGGCGGGATTGCCCCATGCCATGGTGGCGGCCCACAGGGCGGGGACAACAACGATGAGCAGGATGCGATTTTGAAAAAAACGGCGGAATTTTGTGGTTCTCATTTACGTCTCAGGTTTACGCCGCGTTT
>DATEGR010000142.1:0-19740 GCA_035279985.1 Verrucomicrobiia bacterium | reverse complement strand
TATCGCCCACGAAACCGTTCATTGAGTAACTGCGCACCCGCGGACCCCATCGGCCCGGAAAGCTGTCTGCCGGGCACTTGAATATCCGAACGTTCCTGGCCACATAGCGGCCAATTTCGCCCGCGGTCAAAAAGGCGGTGTTGGTGTTTTGGAAATTGGGAAACTTCGGCGGCCAATCCCAACTCAAATTGCCGGTGACCCAGGAATTGATGGTGGTCGTCGATCCGGGGTTGTCGGGGAAGTTCTGTTTGTTCTCATCAGCGTACATTTCTATTGCCATCTGCAACTGCTGAAGATTGTTCATACAGTAGATGGATTGCGCCCGTTGCTTGGCCATACTCAAAGCCGGAAGCAACATGGCCGCCAGAATGGCGATGACCGCGATAACCACGAGCAATTCGATGAGTGTGAACGCCGGCTCAATCGTTTCGCGCCGTTGCGAAGAAACCCATCGGGGCCATTTCGCAGGGAAAATATTTCGTTGCTTCTCTTGCTGAAGGTTCACCCACTCTACTTTATTCGAGGAGTCTCCCTGCTGACCAGCCCCCAAAAACTGTGGTCGTTGGAGCAACCCGGCGCAAAAATTTACATGCCTTTGCGATGGCCAAGAAATTTCAAGGCCGCCTGGGTACGTGAACGGACGTGCAACTTGTTGTAAATATGGCGCAGATGCCACGTCACGGTCTCGATGCTGATCGAAAGCTTATCCGCAATTTCCTTGTTTGCGCAACCTTGTGACAGCAGTTCCAGTATCTCCTGCTCGCGCCGGGAGAGATTCTGATCTTCCGTGGCCTGCGGCGGCTCGCGGAACACGCTAAGGACCTTGCGCGCAATCTCGCTCGACATCGGCACCCCGCCGGCGTGGACCTCCCGGATGGCCTGCAAAATCCGCTCCGGCGTCGCGCGTTTGAGGATGTAGCCGCTGGCGCCGGCACGAAGGGAGTTGAAAACTTTTTCAGCATCGCCATAGACCGTGATCATCACCACCTGCGCCGACGGCAGCAACTCCTTGATGCGGGCAGTGCATTCGATGCCCGAGCGGTCGGGCAGATTGATATCCATGAGGATGACTTGCGGGGCGGCCTTCGGCAGAACACGCAGCGCCTCTTCGGTGTTCTTGCAGGCGGCGACGCATTGGAATTCCGACGACGATTTAAGCAGCCACTGTAAACTGCGGCGGATGCCGGTATCATCCTCAACTATTGCCACGGTGATCATATTGAACCGATGAGTTACTCGATGAATGAGCCATTTGCAAAATAGATCAATGGATTGGTTTTCGCATTGCCAGGCTGGCGCTCATTTTATTTTGTTTTACGCCGTGCAGAAAGCGGCAAAGTCAGGCTGACGGAGACTCCGCCAACCGGTCGGTTCACAATTTCGCATTGGCCGCCGATATGGACCATTCTCTGACGCAAATTAATCAATCCGTCGGCGTCTTCGCTGACCATCGGTGAAAGACCACACCCGTTGTCTTCAATGCTGACGAACAGGCAATCCTTTCCCTCGATGGAAATTTTGACGTGGACTTCAGTTGCGCCGGAATGTCTGACGACGTTGGTCAAGACTTCCTCGAAAGCCAGAAATAGATTGTGCCGTTGTTCCGAATTCAAAGGCTGATCGGGTTCAATTTCCCGCATCTCCAGCCGGCAACGGATGGTCGTCGGCTCCAGAAAACTCTGCGCGTAACGGCAGAGATAACCGCCGAGGGAATTCACCGAGTCATTCCGCGGATTGACCGCCCACACAATTTCGTCCAGGGCCATGACCAGATCGTGGCAGCGATGGACAATCCGGTCCAAAGCTTCCTGCTTGTGCGTCGGGAGCCGCAAAGGATCCTGGAGCAGTCCACCCAGCAGACCAATTTCGGTCAGGCCCGCACCGAGATCGTCGTGCAAATCCTGGGCAATGCGCGATCGTTCGCGTTCCAATTCGTGCTGGCTCTTCAGATGTTCCAGCCGTCGGCGCATCCGCCGGCGCACGGTGGTCGCGACGGCAAAGGATAATCCTGCCACCACCAGCAGTTCCGCCCCGCCCCTGAACCAGGCCGTCTGGTAGAAAAACGGATTCACCGTTACCGCGAGCAGCGCGTGGTCGTCGCTCCAAACCGAATCGCTGTTGCCGGCTCTAACGTGAAAAACATATTTACCCGGCGGGATGTGGCGGTAGATGGCTTTTCGTTCCATGCCGGCATCGTTCCAGCCGCTTTCCAGTCCATCGAGGCGGTATTTGAACCGGACCCGCGCAGGCGAACCAAGGCTCAATCCGGTGTACTGAAATTCCAGGTCCCCCCGACCGGGGCCGGTCTCGATTTCCGGCGCGGTCACCGGACGGCCGTCAGTGGTCTCAGAAGCCGTTATCACTGCGCCGACGTCCTTCGGCCAGACACGTTTGTCATCTGCCCACACTTCTTCCAGTGCGACGGTCGGCGGCAAGGGATTGATTTTCACTTCAGCCGGATTGACCCTCGCCACGCTGTTGGCCATGGCAAAAAACAAGGTGCCATCCTGCCCACGCCAGCAATTGGGCTGATAGATAATCGCGCTGCCGATCGTCGGCAAACCGTCCGACTGCCCATAAACACTGACCGGGAGTTCGCTCAAATTGCCGCGTTCGAATTGGACCACCGCAGCGGCGGGGATGCGGGCGATGCCGGCGCGTGTGCCCAACCACAAATTGCCACCGGCGTCGCCCAGGATCTGAACGATGCAATCCGAAGGCAGCCCATTCCTCGTCGTGTATCGGAAAAACTTGCCATCGCGCCAGTGCAACAAACCGCCCTCCTCCGTTCCCGCCCACAAGCTGCCATCAGGTGCCGCCCACAACGCCCAGATTCGTCCGAGCAGATTCCGGTCCGGCGGCGCCAGAGGCACAAATTGTTTGCCGTTCCAGTGCATGAGCAGGCCGTTGAGCGTTCCGGCCCAAATCGTGTTATCTGCCGCTTCCGTCAATGCCGTCGGATGATCGCCGGCGGTTTGCGCAATGTATTCAAAGGTAAGGGTCTGGTTGGTGATGCAGATAATGGACCAGACGGTTCCGACCCAGAGCCGGCCATCCCGGCCGGGCAGCAGCAGACGCGGATAACCCTGCAGTTGCGCCTCCGTGGCGATGGGCTGCAACTGCCCGCCTTCCGACATCAACAGACCGATGCCTTGCGCGCCGACCCAGACCCGTCCGCGGGCGTCGGCCACCACGCAACTGTCCTGAGTGCGGGCAGTACCAGGCAGACTCATGTTTGTGCAGACGCCGTCTTTGTAGCGGCCAACGATGCCGCTATGTGTGCCAATCCAGACGGCCCCCTGAGCATCCTCACAAACAGTGTTAATCAGACTGTCGCCTAATCCCTGGTTCTTCCCGATGATCTGGAACAATCGCCGCCGGACTTGCACCAGGCCGCCCCGTTCGTAACCCGTCCACACGTTCCCATCGTGGTCCTCGCAGGCAAAGCGGATTACGTTGCTGGGCAATCCGTCCCGCGTGGTCAGGCGTTGGAATACGCCGTCCGCCGCAACGTGAATCAATCCCAAATCGCCGGCGCCGGCCCACAAACCGCCGTCGCTGTCGCCGTGCACGAAGTGTAATGAAGTTCGCCGACCCAACTCACGATTCCAACCTTCGGATTCAGCCAGCCATTGCCGTCCGGTGCAGCGCCTCATCCGGCCGTTGGCTTCCACCCAAAGATTGTCACCACTGGACGGAACGATTCTCTTAACGTTCAGCACCGGCTCGCCGTTGGTCGGAGTCAACACTTCAAACCGGTTTGACCGCCACATGGCCAGCACCTTGTCCGTTCCAACCCAAATCCGTCCCGGCGCATCCGCGGCCAGCACTTTGACGATCTGACCGTCCAGTTCGGCCGGCAGCGCAACGGTTCTGGTTTTCCCGTCCTTCCAGATTCCGATCTTGTTTTCGCTCTGCAAATACCAGACCCGGCCATCGGCATCGGCGCAGGGCTGGCCTTGCGGCAAGGAGTCGGGCAGCGTCACGGTTTGCCAACTCCATTGCCCGCGCGTGTTGCGGCCGGACAACAATTTCCCGCCACCGTAGTCAAAAATGGCCCGGTTCGGTGCCGACCATAACATGCGGTCGGGTTGATTGGTGCTGGTGAACACCGCTCGGAAACCCGCCTGGTTCCACGTCGTCATGCCGCCATCCACCATGCTGTTCCAAAGTGTGCCTTCCCGGTCCACCATCAACCGGGGTATACCCCATTTCAAGGAAAACTCAGGCGTGTTGGCGGAGTTGTATCTGACGAACCGTGTACCGTCGAAACGCAGCACACTGCCAAAAACCGTGCCGACCCACAAGTAACCCTCCGGGGTTTGGGCCACATCGGTAACGGAGCCTTCGGTCAGACCATCATCCGCACCCCAGACTTTGACGACATAATACTGGCCGGCGGAATCATCCTGATTCGCTGTGGCGAAGGCCGACAGCGTCAGGCAAAGGAACAACCACATCCAACGGGGGAAATATTTCGCGGCAGGTTGCACACGATTCAGTATGAAACAAACGGCGGTTTCGTAGCTACGAAAAAAGCAAATACCCCAGTTTTTGGGGGCTGGGGATGTTTGGACCATCCCGCTTAAACTGGTGAACCGGGCGCTGTTAGATGGTAACTTTGTCCGACGTTGATATTTCGACCATTCGACACGATGACAACTTTATAAAATAATCGAAGTACATCACAAAAATGATTCGATATTTAAATTGCAGATGAAAACGAAATTCAACCGGGACTTTCTCATCACCGCTCTGATATTTGGACTGACTGGGGCTGGAATGGCACAACTTCAACCCGCACCGACGGTACCGGTGCCGGGGCAATTCAAGGTCAGGTACTACGGACAATTCTCCGAGTTGCCCGTGGGTTCGGTCCAGCCGCGCGGCTGGATTCAGAAATGGCTGGAGCGGCAGGCACAGGGCCTGACCGGTCACCCTGAAAACATGTCTTATCCGTATGACACCTGCATGTATGCCGGCATCATCCCGCCGCCATCGTTCCGAAACAAATGGTGGAAGGAATGGTGGCCCTATGAACAATCCGGCTATTTCGTGGACGCTACGACGCGTTTGAGCTGGCTCATCAACGATTCCGAAATACGTCAACGACGCGATGCCAACCTCGATTACATTTTGAGCCATGCCAGCGGCACGAATTTCGGCGGCTCGCACTGGTGCTGGCCCAACGCCGTCGTCGGCCGCGCGCTGATGGCGGAATTTTCCGCGACCGGCGACCCGCGCGTGGCCGCGGTAATGCAAAACTGGCTCGTAACCAGCGCCCGGGAAATTGCCCGAGGCGGCCGAAACGGCGCGAATTTCGAGGAGGCATTTTACCTTTATGGGCTGACCGGCGACCCGCGGCTGCTGGAATTGTGTCGGAAAATTTACGAAGGCTATTTGCATGACACGAATTCCTTTTGCACCATCGGCAACATCAAGAGCCGGGAGCCTTTCCATGAACACGGCGTCACGGCGGCGGAGGAATTGAAATGCCTGCCGCTCATGTTCAGTTATACCGGCAATCGCGAAGCCCTGCGCCTGGCAGAGCGCGCCTACCGGAAAGTTTTGAACAACTGTCTCATGGCCGACGGCGGCATCGTCAGCGATGAACACCTGGAGCCAACGGCGTTTGATTCTGTCCACGAAAGCTGTGACATCACGGACTGGTCATGGAGCCTGGGTTATCTGTTCATGGCGACCGGCGGGGCGCGGTTCGCCGATTTGATCGAGCGCACCACGTTCAATGCCCTGCCCGGCGCGGTCACAAAGGATTTCAAGCAGCTTCAGTATTTTTCGGCCGTGAACCAGACGGAGATTGCGACCACGAACTGCCGCACGCCGCGCTGGCCGACGCGGATGACCTATCGCGCGGCGCACGACGTGGAATGTTGTGCGGGCAACATCAATCGCGTGATGCCGAATTATGTCATCCGCATGTGGATGCGAGCGAACGATGGAGGCCTCGCGGCGGTGTATTACGGGCCAAGTGAAGTGACCTCCAGTATTGGCGGTCAGACTGTAACCATCACCGAGGAAACCGATTACCCGTTCCGCGACCACATTTTGTTCCGGTTCAGAACAACCCGGCCAATCACGTTCAATTTCCAATGTCGAATCCCACAATGGTGTTCGGAGGCAACGCTGCGGTTGAACGGGACCACCGTAAGTGGCAGGCGAAAGCCGGGGACATTCACCTCACTCCGCCGGGAATTCCATGATGGCGACGTGGTGGACCTGATCCTGCCGATGCCGGTACAGATTGAGAGATGGTTCGACAACCGGAGTGTCTGCGTCACGCGCGGGCCGCTGGTCTTCTCGCTAAAGATTGCCGAGGAACGCATTGAACACACGAATGATCCGCCGACCCTCAAACCTGTTCTGGCTGGTCATGATATTCAGGGGTTTCCGGAAGTTGAGTTTCTGCCGCGGAGCGACTGGCGTTATGGCTTCAACCGGACGCTGAAGAATGACGCTGGGGAAATCAAAGTCGTGGAAACGATGATGCCGGACAATCCGTTTCTGGAAGACCAAACCCCAGTGCGGCTGGAATTGCCGCTGTGCCGGTTGCCCAATTGGTCGCCGGAAATGAAAGGTGCCACTATCGGCGAACCGGAAGGCCTCCCGACGGCCGCGGAACTTCGGGGCGCGGACCGGCCACAGATCTTGACGTTGGTGCCCTACGGCTCGACCCATTTACGGCTGACCACACTGCCGGTGATTCCCATAACTGATTGAAACCAGAGGATAGAGTTTGCCGCAACGGCTTCCACGGCGGAATCGGCTCGAATCCTTGACGAAGAACCTGCAACGTAACTCGTTGACCGACACAAGGAAACCAAAGGCAAAATTGATGGACAAGACTCGCTGGGAGAGAGCTCGTCGTTGTGAGTTTTGCAGAAAGAAGCTAACGGTGTAAAAGTGGTTAGTGCCCCCGGCAAACTTTAAAAGAAACACGAAGGGGACAGCATTGGTCCCTCTGCGTTGGCACCATCATTTCTCCGGGAAAAGCCGGCATTCGAAATGTGTTGATAACGGTATTCGAGGTTGCGCTTTTGTTACGCGAGCTGGCACGGAAACGATGGGCAATCGGTTTCAATCTGGTCAAAGCGCATTCCAACGTGTATAATTGAGTTTGTTCCATTAGCATGAGTGCAATAACCCTGATGCTGCAGGCCGTGGGACGCGGTGAAAGTCGGGCGTCCGAGGACCTGTTGCCGTTGGTGTACGATGAATTGCGCCATCTGGCGGAGGTGCGCATGGCCCAGGAATCCGCCGGCCAGACCCTGCAGGCGACGGCGTTGGTGCATGAAGCCTGGCTCCGGCTAACCGCCGAGGGAGAACAGACCTGGCAAGACCGGGCGCATTTCTTCCGGGCCGCCGCCCTGGCCATGCGGCGCATTCTGGTGGACCGGGCCCGCCACAAGTCCAGCCTCAAGTGCGGCGGCAACCGGGAGCGGCTGGAGATTGAGAACCTGGACCTCACCGCCGCGACCCCGGACGACAAAGTTCTACTGGTGGACGAGGCGCTCAGCCGGCTGGAAACTGAAGACCCGGAAAGCGCCAGGGTGGTCAGCCTAAAATTCTTTGGGGGACTGACCAACCTGGAGGTGGCCAAAACCCTGGACGTGACGGAACGTACTGTGGAACGCCAATGGGCATACGCCAAGGCGTGTCTTTACAAAATCATTCAGGAGGAAACTTGAAATCCAATTCTCCGGCGTATTCCCGGATGTCGGTTTTTGCACCGGGAATACGCTTAATCAATGGTAGGACCGGGACCTGGGATTAATGACACATTTGCGAGAAATCGAAAAGGCATTGTTCGATGCGGCGCGGAACGTGACCGACCCCGCCGCGCGCCAGGCGTTGCTGGATCAGACCTGTAACGGCAACCCCGCCTTGCGGACACGGATTGAAACCCTGCTGACGGTTCAAGAGCCGGCCGAAGAATTCTTTACGGTTCATGAACTGAAAGCTGAGGCGGCGGAAACTTCCAGGGCTGAGGCAACGGCCCCGGACGACTTGACAGACAATTCAGCAGCTGAACCGGGTGCGTCGGAAGGTCCCAACGCGCGCATCGGCCACTATCGGCTGTTGCAACGCATGGGCGAAGGCGGGTGCGGAGTGGTTTACCTGGCCGAACAGGAAGAGCCGCTCCGACGGCGGGTCGCACTTAAAATCATCCGGCTGGGAATGGACACCGAAAACGTCATCGCCCGATTCGAGGCGGAACGACAGGCGCTGGCGTTGATGGACCATCCGAATATTGCGCACGTGCTGGATGCCGGCGCAACCAACCTGGGCCGGCCCTATTTCGTGATGGAGCTGGTGCGCGGGGTCAAAATTACGGACTATTGCAATCAGCATCATTTGGACCTCCGCCAGCGCCTTGATTTATTCATTCAAGTCTGTCACGCCATCCAACATGCTCACCAAAAGGGGGTCATTCACCGCGACATCAAACCTTCAAACATTCTGGTTTCACTGCATGATGGCGTGGCGGTGCCGAAGGTGATTGATTTCGGCATTGCCAAAGCCACGGCGGGTCGGCTCGCCGACAATCCGGCGGTCACTGCCTACGGCCAGTTCATCGGCACTCCGGCCTATATGAGTCCCGAACAGGCGGAGCTGGGCGGGGTGGACGTTGATACACGCAGTGACATCTACAGCCTGGGAGCGCTGCTGTATGAACTGCTGACGGGCCGGACGCCTTTTGATAACAAGCAACTGCTGGATTCGGGCTGGGATGAAATGCGCCGAATGTTGCAGGAGAAGGAGCCGTTGCGGCCGTCGAACATAGTTGCCACCTTCCCGCCAGCCGAGCTGCGGGCCATTGCTGGAAAACGGGGCCTGGAACCGGCCCGGATGATCTCGCTCTTAAAGGGGGACCTGGACTGGATTGTCATGAAGGCGATGGAAAAGGACCGGTCACGAAGGTATGAAACCGCCAACGGGCTGGCAATGGACATGACACGGTATCTGAACAACGAGCCGGTCATGGCCCGGCCTCCCAGCCGAAGGTACCGGCTACAAAAATTGGTGCGCCGGAACCGCGCGGTCTTTGTTTCCATTGCGGCCGTGGCCGCGACACTCATCCTTGGTCTGGGCGCTTCAACCTGGCTTTTGTTTCGGGAACGGGAAGCCCGCCACGAAGCCGAGCGGGGCCGTGCGAGCGAGGCCTTGTTACGGCAGCAAGCCGAGGCACGAGCGGCCATTAGCCAGGCGGCGGCGTTGGTGGGCGAGAACCAGTTTGGCGCCGCGGACCAGTTGATGGCAAAAGTCACTTTTCCGGAGAACGGGCTGGGCGGCGAGGCGGTGTTCCGGCCCTTGGGCGATTGGGCAGCGGTCCAGGGCCGCTGGCAACGCGCGGCCGAATATTTCAAATTGCTTGTGCGGGTGGACCAAATGGAAACGCCGGATGTCGCCACCCTGGACAGCACGCGCTGCGCCGTTGCCCTGATTGAAGCGGGCGACACGCCGGGCTACGAGCGTTTCCGCCGGGAGATCATCGAGCGTTTTGCCAGCACCCGCTATCCCGTGGAGGCCGAACGGACGGTGAAAAACAGCCTGCTGTTGCCGGTGGACAGCACCATCATGGCGGCCCTGGCACCCTTGGCCGACTTGGCCGCCAAGGCGGTGCCGACAGGCACTCCCACGCCGCTGGAGGAACCGTGGCCGGGCGCCATCGCCTGGCGCTGTGATTCTCTGGCCCTGTGGAGTTATCGGCGGGCAGATTACGCTGCTGCGGTCGGTTGGTGCCAGCGATGCCTGTCCTACGGAAACGACAATGCAGCCCGAGTCGCCACCGCCAATGCCATTCTGGCCATGTCCTGTTCCCAGCTCGGCCAAGTCCAGAATGCGCGCAACGCCTTGGCCCTCAGCCGCAATCTTGTGGACAGCAACAGCGGGCAGGGAAATGGCGGGCAGGGATATTGGTTTGACTGGAGGCTCGACCAAATTCTCATGAACGAAGCCGCGACGCTGGTCGAGCAGCCTCGTCCTAATCCAACAACCGGGAATCTTCCCAGTCCGAAGTGAACTCTCAACTTCTTGACCACCCCGGGCGTCTTTTTGGAGGTAAAGCACGTTTCCGGCACATTTTGCTCCCGGTTAGTGAGATCAGGTATTTGGCGCACGATGGAGAAACATTCTGTCGCTATCAAGTTGTGTTACAGCCTTCTCCAGTAGCGCTGGACAGGCAAAACGGTCCAACGACGCATCGCGAGACGCGTCGCCCCTGCCCATCGCCGTTTTTTATCCTCTAAAATTCCTGTCGGGTTCTGAATGCGGAATCCGCTTATCCAGATAGAATCCTATGCTGTCGACCCTTGTTTTTGAACGGAATAAAGTTTCGGGAGGACAGAATGCCTCTCAGAAAGACAGTGTGACGGTCAACTCCGGCGCTTCGAATCTGCGGGGATTCACCCTGATTGAATTGCTGGTGGTCATTGCCATTATTGCGATTTTGGCCGCGATTCTCCTCCCGGCGTTGGCTGCCGCCAAGGAGAAAGCCATTCGCACCCAATGCATGAACAACCTGCATCAAATTGGCATCGCCCTGTTTGTGTATGCTGGCGACAACGCCACCAGTAACAAGTTGCCCGCGTATAACACTGCCACCGGCGCGAGTTGGGCTTGGGACATGCCTTGGGATGTCGGCAATCAAATGCTTCAGAGCGTGGGTGGAAACCCAAAAGCTTTTTACGATCCCGGAACCGCAATGCGGTTTACCGACGCAGACGACTTCGCCGGCTCCAACAGCCTTTGGAATTACAGCCCTGGCAACTTTCATGTCGCTGGTTATGTTTTCGCATTTTCGGGTCAGGCCTGTGACCTCAAACTGGCCGCTCAAAATACAACTTTACAGCCGGAATCCACCGCGAACCCGCAAAACAGCCTCTTGCCGCCAGTAAGGATTCCCGTTTCGGAGCGGGAATTGTTCACGGATGCGACGATATCCACTCCGTCCTATGGCACCTACGCCAACCGCAACACTTACAACTACACGGAAATCGCCGGCGGTTTTTACAAACATCACACCAGTCCGCATCTGAACGGGCACTTTCCGTCCGGAGGCAATATTGGGTTCAAGGATGGGCATGTGTCATGGCGCAAATTTGACGATATGAATCAGTGGAGTTTTAAAGCCCCCCTCAGTCGTGGGGATCCTCCGAGTTTCTGGTGGTAACATTTAAAATTTAATTTGAACACCCTTAACCGAACGCAACTGAAAGCAACCACGAACAACCACGTAGCACCATGAAAACTCAAAACCCAACCATCCGGAGACAAACCAAGCTCATTCTGGCCATCAGTGCAACCCTCGCCGGCCTGGGCATGGCGGCCCAGGCACAATCCCTGGGCATCTATTACAACTTGCAGACCTACGGAACCGTTGCCAACGGCAACTCGATCCTTGACGTACTGGGGAACACGACGGCCACCCTGAATAACGACGCGAACACCTCCCTGACGAGCGGCGGCTTGACGATCGTCTCGGCCTCGGGAAATTCCGCAAGTACCGGCTTAACTCTGGCTTCCGGCTCTCTCAGTGGTTACACCGGAAGCTTCTCCATTCAGGACTGGGTCACGATCGCGAACCCTAACAACGGCGTAGCCTTGTGGGGGGCCAACAACGGTCCCGCCAATACTTATATCGGCGATGGATATACCGGCGTCAGTACCTTGATCGGATTTACCTGGGGCAGTCTTGCGGGTGGCGGCGGCACCGGCAACCCTTTGGGCCAAACATACAACCGGTATGGAAACACTGTCGCAGGTTATTCGCTTGCTGCCAGTCAGTCTTACGACCTCTTGTTGACCTACAATGCCTCCACCTACACCTTCAACCAGTATTTAAACGGTTCCTGGGTTGGTTCATTGCAGGAGGCGTTCAGCAGCACCAGCTTGGCCGGCTGCCAGGATTTCGCCATTGGCGGCTGCCCGAATGAACCCTGGTCTCCCTGGGGTGACGCCTCCGCTGACGCGACGACGACAGACTTCCTCCTTTACAACGGAGAGTTGACCGCTTCTCAAGTCTCTGCGTTGGACATCGCCGGCGCCGGTGCGTCGGTTTCCATGATTAACGCCGCCATGGTTCCCGAACCCGGCTCCCTGGCGCTGTGGGCGCTCGCCGGCTTGACCGGCCTGTTGCTCCGGCGGTCATTCCGCTCGTCCTTGACCACGACGAAACAATAACAAAAAGCAAGTGCCGGCGGGCGCAGGCAGGTCCGCCGGCGGTATCTCGTTTTCTTGAACTTGATTTACCGATTGAACCCAGAGGCAGCAAATAAAAGGGCAAATTAAACCTCCAACCGCGAACTAAAATGAAAACAACAAATCAAATAATGCGCCGTGCGCTCATCTGGAGTTGCATGGCCATCATCACCATGTTGATGCAATGGGTGGCTTCGGCCCAAACGCTGGTCCACGAATACAGTTTCAGCGATCCTGGCCCCACCAACGTTGCCGACTCCATCGGTGGCCCGGCGTGGGGCGGCATCGTCTTGACTGGTGGAACGAACGCCGCGCCTGGACCGGGTGGCAGTGTCTTCACCGGCAATCAACTGCTGCTCAGCGGTTCCACTGAGGACTTCGTCCAACTGCCGCCGGGCATCCTCAGCAATTACACCGCGGTGACGATTGACACTTGGGTCACCTTGGGAGCGCTCCCCGCCAATTGTTTTCTCTGGGGTTTTGGTGACACCGATCCGAATGTGCTGAGCGGCGGCCTGCCGTCCGGCTATAATTGCATTTTCTGTCAGCCACTTGCCGGGGCTCTTACCATCAGCACCGCCGACCCGAGTTGGCAGGGCGGGCATACCACCCCCAACGCCGGCAGCCTTGCCTTCGCCACCCCCGCGGAAATTCACGTGACCGCTGTCCTCAATCCGCCCACCGGTTACATTGAGCTTTACACCAACGGGATCCTGGCGGGGCGGAGCATCGCCGTTACGGAGCAGATGAATCAGATCAGCAATGTTATCAATTACCTGGGCCGGTCGCTCTACTGGGCCGACAGCTTTTACGATTCCAGTTGGGACGAGTTCCGAATCTGGAACGGCGCGCTCAACCCGCTCCAGGTTGCGGGCTGTGATGTCAACGGCCCGAACAACCCCAGCACCAATTACGGCACTGTGACCGGCGTACAATTGCAGCTCCCCTACTATCAATTGGTGCAAGGCACCCACGAGTCGGCCACCGTAATGGTTACGGCCTCGGGCGTGCCTAACCCGGTGGATATGTCCCTGTGGGCCAGCTATTCGTCGAGCAACACCAATATCCTCACGACAACCAATAACGCAATCTACGCCGTCGGCCAGGGCTCCGCCAGCATCGTGGCCAGTTTTGGCGGCATTTCTTCAACCCAAATTGTCACCGTAGTCCAACCGGCCTCGGTGCTGACCCATCGCTACAGTTTCAGTGATGCCAACGGCAGCACGACGGCGGCCGACTCGGTGGGCGGTTCGGCCTGGAACGGCACGGTGATGACCAATGGCCCGACACCCGCTGCTTATCCGGGTGTTTTCAACGGCAGCCAGTTGACTATCTCTTCGAACCTGTCCGAATACGTCCAACTGCCCTCTGGTATCATCAGCAATTATAACGCGGTGACCATTGAAGCATGGGTCACCTTCCCGGATACGCTGCCGGGCAACTGCTTCTTCTTCGGCTTCGGCAACACGGATGGCGGCGGCGCGGGCGAGGACTACATTTATCTCCAGCCCAGCGCCGGGCATATCGGCATCACCGGCGCGGACCCCGGTTGGCAAGGGCCGGAAGATACCGCCGGCACTTATGGCAATCTCAGTTCACACAGCAATGTTCACATCGCGGCGATTTTCAATCCGCAGGCCAGCTGGATTGCGGTTTACACGAACGGCGTTCTGGCGGGCAAGAACATCGCCACAACCTGGCAGTTGAGCCAGGTGAGCAGTGTGCTCAACTACATCTGCCGGTCGCTGTACACGGGCGACCAATATATGGATGCCAGCCTGGATGAGTTCCGCATTTATAATGGCGCGCTGACTTCGCAGGGAATCGCCATTAGCGACGCTGCCGGCCCGAATTCCATTCCTGCGGGAGTCACCAATGGTCCGGGATCGTTGCTGTCGTTGACGCTGCAAGCGCCCGGCACCCTGGAAACGCCGGCCACCGCCCAGCTGAAATTGCTGGCGAACTACACCAGCTTGAACAATTGGGACATCATCGGCAACAGCGTCTTCCCGCCGGCCGGGCTGACCATTGCCTCCAGCGACACCAATGTCGTATACCTCGACAGCAATGATGTACTCCATTCCAAGTATCCTGGCCAGGCCACGATTACTGTAGTGTACCAAGGGACAACCAACACCGCGACCATCACGGTCACGGAGTCGCCGGCCACTCCATCGCTGGTTCATCGGTACAGTTTCGGCGACGCCAATGGCAGCACCTCGGTCGCGGATTCCGTTGGCGGCCCGACTTGGAACGGCACGGTGATGTCGAATGGAACTAACGCGGTTCCCACCGGCGGGGCCTTGACCAATGGCGTGCTGTGGTTGTCCGCAGCTATCTCAAACTATGTGCAACTGCCGTCCGGCATCCTCAGCAACTACACGGCGCTGACCATCGAAGGATGGGTCACAGCCCAGACGCTGCCGGCCAATTGCATGTACTACGCCTTTGGAAATACGGACACCAATGGATTCGGTGCGAATTACATCTTCGGCTCACTGGTGCGGGATTATACCGCCATCACCGCCGTGGACCCCGGTTATTTGGGCGAACAAGGCACCGCTGGCGGAAGTCCATTGCCCCTGAACGCGCCGATTCACTTCGTAGCGGTTTACGATCCTCCGGCAGGATATATCGCCCTCTATACCAACGGCGTTTTGCAGTCCATCAACACCGCAATTACGGCTCCGTTAAGCGCGGTAAGTCCGGTTGAAGCCTTCATCGGTCGCTCGCTTTACCTCGGCGATCCGTATGCCAGCATCGCCTTGGATGAATTCCGCATCTACAACGGTGTCATGTCACCGGCGGATATGGCGGCCAGCCAGTTGATCGGGCCGAATCAGGTTCTCACGTCGAATGTCAGAATTACGGCGACACCGTCGGGGAACAATTTGGTTCTGACCTGGCCGGCGGCAGCTTCCGGCTTCACTCTCCAATCCAGAACGAGCCTGACTTCCGGCAGTTGGACGACGGTGACCCCGGTGGCGGCGCTGGTCGGCAGCCAGTGGCAGGCCACCGTACCCAAAACCGGCGGAACACTATTCTTCCGGCTGGTAAGGTAAACGGACCGGAGTACTGGAGCAGTGGGTCAAGACCGCCGCGTGGTTTTGGAAGCGCTGAAACCCGCGGCGGTTTTTTCAAGCCGCGGCCGGATGCGTTGGGACGAAATTTGAATTAGCGATTGGAGTTTATGAAGTTTATGAAAAAAGTTCTTTGTTTCGCTGTAATGGCGATGTCGCTGATGGCGCTGTCGGCGGCTTTGGCCCAGACCGCCACCGTTGCCATCCAGGCCAACGAGCCGTCGGCCAACATCAGCTCCAATCTCTTCGGCATTTTCTTCGAGGAAATCAACATGGCCGGCGACGGCGGCATTTACGCCGAACTGGTCCGCAACCGGATGTTTGCCGATTCCACCACCTCCATTCCGTTTTGGACCTTCGTGACCAGCGCCACGGCGGCGGGGCAAATGAGCCTGGACACTTCGCTGCCCCTGACCGCCACCAATCCGCAATGCTTGAAACTCACCATGAGCAGCGGCACGGGCACCGTCGGCGCGGCCAACAACGGCTATTACGGCATCCCGCTCACCAAGAACAAAACGTATAACCTGAACTTTTATGCCCGCGCCGCAAGCGGTTTCAGCGGCAACATCACGGTGTCATTGGAAAGCTCCAATGGCTTGGCGGTTTATGCGCAGAGCACCGTCAGCGGGCTGACAACGAGTTGGCAGCCGTTCGCGGTGTCGCTGGTGCCGAACACCACCGATCCGTTCGCGCGGCTGGCGTTGCGGATTTCACAGGCCGGCTCGGTGTACCTGAACGTGGTTTCGTTGTTTCCGGCGCAAACCTTCAACAACCGCACCAACGGCTTGCGCCCCGACCTGGCGAATATGCTGGTGAACCTGCAGCCTTCGTTCGTTCGTTTCCCCGGCGGCAGTTGGGTGGGTGGCAGCAGCCTGGCCGACGCCTACCATTGGGAGTTGACCGTTGGCCCGCTGCAAAACCGGACCGAGCGGGCGAACATCTGGGGTTACGAGGTCAGCAACGGCCTGGGCTTCCATGAGTATTTGCAAATGTGCGAGGACCTCGGCGCGCTGGCGCTGCTGTGCATCAATTGCGGCATGGACGACGGCGCAGGCCAGACCGTCCCGCCCAGCCAGCTTGGCCCGTGGGTGCAGGAAGCCCTCGACGCCATCCAGTACGCCAACGGCCCCACCAACACCGATTGGGGCGCGCAGCGCGCGGCGAACGGCCATCCCGCGCCGTTCAATCTGCAATACATCGAAATCGGCAACGAAAACAGCGGCTCGGCTTACAACACCAACTACGCGCTCTTTTACGACGCCATCAAATCGAATTACCCCGCGATCCGCATCATCGCCAACAACCAGGGCAGCATTCCCACCGACGCGCCCGTGGACATCATGGACGAGCATTTCTATAACAGCGCCTCCTGGTTCGCGCAGAATTCGACCATGTTCGACGGCTACAGCCGGAGCGGGCCGAAGGTGTTTGTGGGCGAATACGCCGTGGCCTACGCCATTCCACCTAACACGTACCCGGCGACTCTGGGAAATGCGCTCGGCGAAGCCGCGTGGATGACCGGGTTGGAGCGCAATTCCGATCTCGTGCTGATGGCGTCTTACGCGCCGCTGTTCTGCAATTTGAACAACCCGGACTGGTATCCGGACCTGATTTATTTCAACGGCACCAACGTCTTCGGCACGCCGTCGTATTACGTCCAGCAAATGTTCAGCCGCAATCGCGGCAACTTCGTCGTGCCGACAAGCGTATCGGTGTCGGGCAATCCGCTCTACGTCTCGTCCAGCCTGATCCCATCCAACGGCCAAATCATCGTCAAGGCCGTCAACGTCAACAACAGCACCATGACGACCACGTTCAACCTGAACGGTGTTGCTTCCATCGCGTCCGCCGCCTCCGCCATCCAGCTTTCCGGCAACCCGAACGCCACCAATTCTTTCACCACGCCGACGGCGATTTTTCCGGTGACCAACGCGGTCAACAACGCCGGGACGAACTTCACCGTGACGCTGCCTGCGAATTCACTGACGATTTTCCGATTGCAAGGCAGTGGCTTCCAGAGTATCAGCAATTTGCAGGTTCAGTTCAATTCGCCGCTCAAGGTCGGCCAGGAGGCGATGGCAGTGGCGTCCGGCCAGATTTCCGGCCAGCCAATCAATTTGGCGGGCAATTACGCGCTGACTTTTTCCTCGCTGAACACGAATATTGCGGTGGTCAATCCCAACGGCCTGGTGATCGGGGCCGGCGCGGGAACAACGGCCATCGTGGCCGCTTATGCCGGCATGACGGCTACGCAATCGGTGCAGGTTTTGGCCGCGCCGCCGATTCGGTTGATTCACCGGTACAGCTTCAATGACGGCACGGCCAACGATTCGGTCGGCACAGCCAACGGCACGTTCTACAACGCCAGCGGCCAGGCCTCGATTTCCGGCGGGCAGTTAAACCTGGTCGGGAACTCCGGCGATTACGTGGACTTCGGCCCGGGCATCATCTCGACCACTAATATCACCAGCGGCGCCGTGACGTTCGAGGCGTGGGCCAAATTCAATACGATCAACGGCGCCTGGGCGCGCTTGTTTGACTTCGGCAATATCTCCGGTTCCTCCGGCGGGAATTACATTTTCCTGGCAGCCAACAACGCCAATAACGGCGGCAACGCGCGGCTGGCTGTGAGTGACACCATGCCCAACTCCGACGAAACCGGTTTCAACCTCAACAACCTCTTGGGCCAGACCGGTATTCAGATCGTGGCCGTGTTCAACCCGTCGCCCGGCCGCCAATTTCTGGGCCTTTACACCAACGGCGTCCTCGCCACGTCGGTTCCCACCGGCGGCAAATACATCGCTTCAATCAACGACGTTTACAGTTTCCTGGGCCATTCCCTGTGGTCGTCGGATGCCTGGCTGAATGGCTCGATTGACGAATTCCGCATCTACGACGGCGAGTTGAACAAGTTCCAAGTCGCCGCCGATTTCTCGGCCGGCCCCAACCAGACCAATGCCACTGTTGGCACCGCTACCGGCCTGGTGCTGCAGCCCGGCGCCTTGCCGCTCGCCCAGTACACCACCAGCCAGCTTGCGGCTTATCTCAACTTCACTATCGCCGGCAACGTCAGTGTGCTTGGCGATCCCAATCTCACCCTGGCTTCCGATAACACCAACGTCTTCACGGTGAGCCCATCAGGTCTGCTGACGGCCAATGCGCCTGGCTCGGCCAATTTGATCGGCGTTTATGATTACGTCGACGGCAACCCCAGCACTTTCTACACAAATTCGGTGGCGATCACCGTTTCACCCGCCCCCGCCGCGACGCTGGTTCATCGCTACAGTTTCAGTGACGCCAACGGCAGCACGACGGTCGCCGATTCCATTGGCGGGCCGGCCTGGAACGGCACGGTCATGGCCGGCGGGCTCAGCGGCTCGCCTGCCGGCGGCGCCTTTACCAATGGCCAACTGACCCTCTCCTCAAGCAGCCAGGAATACGTTCAACTGCCGGCGAATATCCTCGGCAATTACACCGCCATGACGATCGAGTCCTGGGTGACCTTTCCCGACCAATTGCCGGTAAATTGTTTCTTCTACGGCTTCGGTAATACCGACGGCAGCGGTTACGGTGAAACTTACATCTTCTGCGCGCCGCAAGGCGGCCGCATCGCCATCACCGCCGCCGATCCGGGTTACACTGGAGAACAAAACGCCGGACCCATTGGCGACCTGAGCCACAGCACCAACCTGCATATCGTGGCCATCTACGATCCCCCCGCCGGTTATCTGGCGCTTTACACCAACGGCGCACTGGCGGCGCTGAACACCTCCGTGACCGTGCCGATGAGTTCGGTCAACGACGCGCTCAGTTACATCGGGCGTTCGTTGTACAACAGCGATCCGTACCCTGACATGGTGCTCGATGAATTTCGGCTCTACAATGGCGCGTTGTCGACCAATGAAATCGCCGCCACGCAGTTTCTCGGTCCGAACCAACCATTGAGCGCGACCAGCCCGACCGTGCATGTCTCCGCGACTGGTGCCAACGTCACGTTGTCCTGGCCGTTGAGCGCGGCCGGTTTCACTGTGATGTCCCGCTCCAATCTGGCCTCCGGCATTTGGACACCCTTCAGCGGCGCTACGCAGCAAATCGTCGGCAACGAATGGCAACTCGCTGTGCCGATCACCAGCGGCGCCGGGTTCTTCCGCCTGGAAGAATAGCGCAAACCGTCGTATCTTAATTTACCGCAATGAATTTTTGGCAACGTCTCACGGTCTGCGGAGTATTCCTGGCTGCGCTCGCCCTTCCGCACGCGGTTCCCGCGCAAACGCTGGCGCATCGTTACAGCCTGTTCAGCGAACCCAACGGCAGCACGATTGTTACCGATGTGGTCGCCTCCGCCAACGGCACACTCCAGGGCAGCGCGACCATCACCGGCGGCCAACTGGTGTTGAATGGCGCGAGTGGCGCCTGTCTCAATCTGCCGTCGGGAATC
>DATEGR010000141.1:0-7414 GCA_035279985.1 Verrucomicrobiia bacterium | reverse complement strand
CCGTTGAGGAGTTCCTGGATCATGTTTGACATGAGAACTTCAATTCTATTCCGGGCTTTCCATCCATTTCAAGCCCATCGTCCTGTCAGGAGTTTGCGGCGACGGCGTTCCACGAGGTTGACCAGCACGACCGGCCAGGCACAAGCGGCAAACACCAATATCATTTCCAGCGGTGTCGCTCCTCGACTGGTCGTGCGAAAAATAAAGTAGGAAACCGGTGCTATCGCAATGGCCAAAACCAAGATGGCAGCGGTAAAGGTTTGAGCAGAGGAAATAAAGTCGCGCTGGATTCGAACGGGGTCGTCAAAGCGGTGACCGTCTTCTTTGATACCGTCAGGCCGGACCGGGCCGGCATAAATGGCCGACCACGACGAAAGCGGCCAGACTGGCATAAAGAAAACGGTCGCCCAAAGAGTGAATTCCACCCTGCCATTCGGCTTCCGCTCAATAGCAAAGGCCTTGATACCGACGCCGTAGTGAGAAAATACTTCCATAAACAAGGCATGACTTCATAATTCTCAACCCTTGTCGCGCCGAAATCGGAGGGAGGCGAATGAATGCGCGGCCCCCGGTCAATCGTCTGCCAGCGTCAGTTCGGTGGGTTTATCAAGACCCTCAATCTGCACCAGCACCGACTTTTCCCGGATTTCCAGACAACGCACCGACACCGATTTACCCGCGACTTTCAAAACCACCGAATCGCCCACGGCAAGAGTCTGATTGTCGACGACAGCCAGCCGATGGTTAGGCGGGCCGCTTAAACCGGAAAGCTCGATTTGCTTTACCCACGCCGGTTCCGGCAATTCAGACTTGGCCGCCACGTGCGGGGTGAAAGTGGCGACGCGTTCTTTAGCTTCTGCAATCTGGTCCGCCGACATTTTGAGAATCGCCGCGTCGCGGGTGGACCGCCCGGTGATAGTGGCCGGGTCAAATGGCGATCCGCGGGCGGCGAGGTCACCCCATTTATAGGCTTCAAGCAGGTCCGGTCTCACAAAATCACCGTTGAGATACGCACTCGCGAGGTCAGCCTGACCGAGGTTGTCACCTTGATTGGCTGCCAGCGTGACCCATTTGACCGCCTCAGAACCGGTAGCCGCTTTGACATCCGGTTTCAGCCCAAATCCCACGCGGGCATGAAGGAGGAGCAGGTCACCCAACTTTCCCTGGGCATGTGCGTAGCCTTGTTCCGCTGCCTTGCGATACCAAGATTCCGCCTGAGCGGTATCCATGTGCAGAATAAATTGTTCGGCCAGTTTATCCTGGGCGGCGGGGTTGCCCGCCTCAGCGGCCGCCTTGATGTCAGCCAGGGAGGAACCGGACAATTGCGACCGGCAACAGACCTGGCATCCAAAAATTAATGCAAGAACAAGCAGGACACAGCGATCTGTTTTTTGAAGTAGGCACATGCGATTTATGTTCATATCACAATTCTCCTTCCTTGTCGCGTCCAAGCTCTACGGCGCCTGGTGAATGTGGATCATCACTCAACCATGGGTCAAGAATGTCGCCGGAATCCTTTCGTCTGTCATTGTGAACTCCAGTATTCGTCAGAGTTAAAACTCGTCGAAGGGGCCAAGGCCTTCGACGCGGTAGAGTTTTTTCGGCATCCCAGTTCACGGCGTTTTCGAGGACGGCGAGACAGTCGCCGGGTGTCTCCAGCAAAATTTGCTGAGCGGATGGATGGAGATACGGCGGAGCACCGTTGATAAGCTCAGTGGCGATAGTGCGGTGTTTGGAGGGCTTTGCGGACTTCGGCGGTGGTGGCCAGGTTGGCTTGCGCGTCGCTGCCGGTCTTTTCCACCAGCCCGAGCATCGCGTCGGTCAACGAACCGGCATAGTAATACCCGATGACGTCGCGGATGCTGCTTTGCGATAGACTATTGTCTTTTACTTTCCAAGGTGCTTTTGAACCTTGTCAACCGAAACACCCACTTTTGAAACTGCATCCCGCAATTCTTGCGGTGTCACGCCGAATTTTTTGTGCCAATACTCAACTTCATACGGCTCGTGAATGTTGATTTTGCTCGCGTCTTGCGGCCCTTTTTTGGTTTTATCGTCTGACATACCGTTGATGGATTAATTTTAGCCTGCGTTTCGTGCACTTTCGACGTCCAGCCTTTTAGCCGCTTGGATTTGCTTGCACGATTTCAGGCCATCTTTTTAGCAATAAACGCGGCGGTGTTGATGATTGCCTCAGCCAGTTCTTCTTTTTGGGCCGCCTTGTCGATGTCTGTCTTTATCTGTGCCATCGCTGCCAGATCGTCATCCGTGGTTACGATTCCTTCATTGAGCAGGCGCGCCTGATAGTCCGTATATTGTTGCAGCAATTTGTCCAGGTCCGGTCTTAGCGCCATGCGATCAGCCAGATTGCTGGCGCGATATTTGATTTGGAGGTTCGTCAGGGCTGTTCCCATCTGTTCCAACATGGTGGCATCGTTATCCATAATGTTTCCTTAGTGCGCCAGGGTGAGCTTATCATCCAACAGCTTCGACCAAAACGGGTCCGACTGGATTTTATTCTCGACGGCGGTGTAATGGTTCAAAAGGGAAACGACATCCGGATTCTGATTGGAAATTTCAGCCACAAACCCTAAAGACTGCTGAGTCTGGGTAAGCACATCTCCCACGGACAAACTCTTGTAATCACGAACCAAATCCGTCACCAGTCGGCCCGCTTCGGCAGCCCTTAGACATTGGGCGATGGTCCGTGCACGCAATTGGCTTTCCTCGGCGGCCAAGGCAGTCACCTGTTGCGCATCACTTATTAAAAGGTCATGACGGACTTTTTCGTCGGGGATGGCGTTGTGCTGCTTGATTTGCTCGACCAGCAGGATTCTTTTGGCATTCAGGTGGACCGGGATTTTCTGATCCTGAATCAATTTGGCCATATTGATCATCTGCACCGTCAGATTTACCGCATATTTTTCGGATTGCTGTACTGAATTGGCAGCAAAGAAATGGCCTTGTGCAAGAGAATCAAACATCTTCGCAAAGGCATCATAATTCTTTTCGACTTTGTCGATTTGCTGGTCGATCTGGCCTGTTTGCGGCGCTCCAATTTGGTTCTCGCTCAACAGCTCCTGAAGCATTTCGTAAGTGAAGTTGGTCTGAGAGAGATCACCGGCCAGTTTGTCATTATCCCTTGGTGGCATTGCGACGTTTTGTTTCAGGATGTCGCGAATTTGCTCCAGTGCTGCGCTGGCCTCGGCCTGAAAGCTTTTCGCCGCCACCTTGATCGCTTCAGCCTTATCCTTTGTGCATCCCTGAAATAAAAGAGCGGAAACACAAACCATGACACCAACCACCAGCCTCATTCGGTTCTTCATTCTGTCGTTTTAGTGACGGATAAGTATGTGGATTTATAAACACGTCATGTCAACTGCATATTTCTAATTTGCCTATCGCAAAGGCTTGGTCGCATGGTTCGTTAGTAAAACGGCTTTCCAGTCACTGCTTGACGCCCAAACCCATCAACCGTCGAACTGGAAAGTTTGCTCCTACGAAGCACGGCTCCTCAGAAGGCAGGCCGTGCGTGGGACCGGACATCCCGGCGGAATGTCCCTACCAAAGGCCTGACAAATGGACGCAGATTCATATCCATTTGGATATTCAAGGGGAGAGGGCCGATGTTCTCGAACGCGACAAAACCCCCAAACAATCAGCCCTCAACCTTCTGAGTTAGATGGCCATGTGCGACACGGGGTCGCTCCATTCGCTGAAACCATCACTACCGCCGATGGCGCGGGCCGAGATGTTGTAGGTCGTGCCCGGTATGAGATTTCCAACGACGATACGACGTGCCTGCGTGGAAATCATTGACGCGGCTGGTGTGGTGGCTCCATTGACTGCACGAACCTCATAGGCGCTGGCGTTGGCTATTGATTGCAAGCGCACGGTCAATTTAGTCGTGCCTTCATTTTCGACGGCCAATACTCGCGGAACGTCCAGTTTGGTTTGCGAGGTACGGCCCGGGCTGGCAGCCGAGAACCCGGACGAGAGCAATAACGCTTCGTCCTGGTCAGCCACGATCTGGATGTACGCAGCGATTTTTCGCAATGCGGCCAACAACTCGTCGCGTGCCGCATTTTTGGCTGCGGTCAATGAGGTGCCGCCGTCCATGGCCGCCGCCACCGATTTGTCGAACGCATCCAGTAATTTCGCCAGGTCCGTAATTGCCACGGGTGATTTGGCGAACGCTCCGTTGCCCGTCAGGTTTGTAATGACGGTATTGGTAAAAGCACTCAAGTCCCCGTCTGACAACCGGGTGAACCCGAGTGCGACTCTTAGACTTTTCATGCTTAATGTCCTTCCTGTTCGGTTACGTCTGATTTTCTGAGCAATTCGGCAGAACCGGATGGTTCGACTTCGAACCACTCTTCAAATCGGCCACACGCAAGCGCCGTGCCAAGCCAGAAGAAAAACTAAATATGACATAGACACAGCGCAAAATGTCTAATTGATTTTCTGCAGGAGGAAACGGAGACAACAAAGTTAAAGGAACCTCAACCCGTTGCAAACTAACAACGTGTCCCCGCAAATTGAAACGCGTTCCTGCAAACTGCAAGACGCGGAAGATAACCTGCAAAAGGACAAAGCAGATTAACAACTTGTCCAAATAAACTTGTCTTGGGTTTTTGCAGGCTGATTTGGATCGAAGATAACTTCCAAAAGGGCTATGCAGGTTTACATAGGCTCAAAGAAAACTTTCATAGAGTCTTTGCAGGTTTTCTTTGACCCTGGTTAAGCGACTCATCCGAAGCGATTTGCCGGGACAACCCATTTTGCAGGTTTACATAGGTTCTATGTAAACTTGATTTGAGTCTTTGCAGGTCTGCAAAGACCAAAAGCAAACTTGAAAAAAGGCGTTGCAGGTTTTCAGAAGGTCAAAGCAGATTAATTTAACCCTCTGCAAATTTGATTTGATGCAAACAACGTTGTAAAAGGTCCTTGCAGGTTTGTTTTGAGTTCCTGCAAATTGATTTGAGGCGTTGCAACTCTGCAAAAAGATTTTTTGAAATGCCGCCACCGTCCTCTGTCCTCAGCCTTCTGCTTGCCGAGCCGTAGCCCTTGGGCGAAGGCTGGTCTTCTGTCTGGTGTCTAAATCCGAAACAACGCTGGTCAGAAACAGGCAAATTTTTGTCAGAAACGGATTTCCGTAAAATTTCCCAGTGCAGGTTTTAGTACGGTTATAGCGGAAGCTGGCAGAACTAAAGCATTTGCTCAAAATGAGTCAGGCTTCCAGTGTTTGATTTTCAGGACGGGGAAAATATCAATAGTGAGGACTGGCCCGTTCACGTTCATGAATCGTGGTGAACACCACGCCGCCGATGGCGACGTAAAGTCTCATCCGGTTATTGCGGACCGTGCCGGACAACCAGCACGTCCGAGATGGTCGAATAAGCCTCGCCCTCCCAAGTAAAATCAATTCGTCGTCCCGGATTGTTGCCGCGTCCGTCCAAGTAGGCGCGAATCTTTTCTTCCATGAGCGGTTTCGCTCGTTTGAGCTTCCAAGAATCGAAATAGTTTCGCTGGTCAACGAGCACGAGGAACAAGCGATTAGAGGCGTCGAAGCGCCTATCGCCCTGATTCTCGTAAAGCCAGCGAATCAATTCCGTCGGGTCTTGCTCGATTGCGGTCACAAGTGCGTCGCGGAAATTCACAAGCTCGGCGATGAGTTGTTTGCACTCGGCAGACGGATGGTCTGACACTTTCGCCCACAGGTCTTGAAGCAGTGCGGCATCCGCCAAGTCGGCGGAAATAGGCAGGCCATGAGCGCGTGAGTCGCGCTTTAGCAAGGTCAGTTCGGGGCGGAGGCCGGCTGCTCGCCGTTTCTCCTTCAGATAGCCTTCGGGCAAATAAGTCACTTTCAAATCGAATGGCGTGTCTCGGACAAAGAAATCAATCTTCTTCACCAATCCAACCGCCGGCAGGACGTTCGCGTGGTCTTTGAAAATATCTTCGATGACGATGGAGGTCCAGTGGTTATACCACGAGCACACCACGTAGCCACGCATACTGACGAGCAACTCGTTCTCGACGCACCGACACAGAGCCTCGTAGTCGGTGATTTTCTTCACGTAGTTGTCCACGATAGTCTTCTCCAGGCTGTTCTGGTGAAGGCCGCCCCAGTTGAATTCCTGGACGCGGTAAAGCTGATTGACCAACTCTGCTTCGTTGGCGCGTCGCCGTTCGCGCTCTTCGCTGTAAATGTGCCGTGCGCACGCCTCAATCGTTGCCATGTTGATGCCGGCGTTGAACGCGGCATCGAAAAGTTGGCGTGAACCAACGTCCGGTCGTGCAATTCCCGCCGATTGAAATAGGCGTTCGAGATACTCCGTGCGGTTCAGTGAGCGGAGCTTGAGGAAGCGGCGTCCCTCGGCATCGGCGACAAGCTCGTTCAATTTGTCTTGGCGGAACAAGGCATCGGCTTGGGCGAAGGTCAGCGGCATGATTATCCCTTTGGCATTGGCAGGGTGAAAATCCATCCGGGGATGTCCGCGAGTGTTCGACCCACCACAGCCGAGCGTGAGAAAACCAGACCGTAATCCGTGCGCAGTGCTCCGTCTCGGTTATCCTGAACAACGGACGCCGCTGAATAGACCAGCGGGAAGCAGCCGCAATACGTCATGCCCGCCGTGTTTGCGCTGTCCGAAAAACTGCTCAAGAATCTCCAACTCGCTTCGGTGCGAGCATTGAAGAACAGCACGAGGCAACCATTCTCGCGCAACTTGCGACTCGTGATTTCCAGAAACTCCATCATGGCCTGGTTGTAACCAGGCGATTTCTTGGAGCGTTCCTTTGCATTCGACACCACGATCTCAGCCTCAAATGGCGGCTCTTCTCCGAGGATGACATTCCATAGCTCGGAAAGCTCCAAGTAGGGAATGCGGTCGCCATGCGGTGGGTCGGTGATGACCAAATCAACTGAGTTGTCAGGAAGCTGCGGAAGGAGCGCAAGGCAATCTCCATTGAGAATCGCGTGGTCCGCGTCACCACTGGAAACCTGCGAGAGCGAGCCGGGCTTGGCATCGAAGTGAACCGACTCAGATTCCGAGACAGCTTTGATGAGCTTTTGGACTCGGCGCTCGAAACAACTCCACACGTTGACCTCAAAATGCTGCTCCGGCCGCCAATAGCCGATCACCCACGAGCCGACTTCCATGCGCTCGCTGCTGACGCCTGTTGTTTTTCCCCGGCCCGTGATGGCGAAGACCATCTTGCTCATCTGGCCAACCGCCGCCGTAAGCGACAGCCGCATCGGTTCTTGAATCGCTGGCGGCAGGTCATCAATCGCCGCCAGCAAGAGTTCGATGTTGCGAAGCGCCCTGCCCGTGAACAAGTCTTTCAGCGTGAGTGACGCAGAGGAATTGATGCGGGAGTTGGTGAAGAATCGCGGCGCGCGCAGCCGCTTAGG
>DATEGR010000140.1:0-4693 GCA_035279985.1 Verrucomicrobiia bacterium | reverse complement strand
TATGTGGCTTTCCTTCAAAAACACGGTGTGGAATACGATGAAAAATATTTGTGGTGAGCTTATCCGGCGTCCCTTGCGGGACACATTCCGGTTTGGTCTGGCTTTCCAGCCACTTCGTGGCTGGCTAATATCCCGTGTTCCTTCGGAACAATGAGAACGCAAATGTCAAAACTGCTGAAAGAGTCGCTCAAGGCCACTTCGCGCTCGTTTTACCTGACGTTGCGTGTGCTGCCGGCCCGGGTGCGCCCGCAGATCGGCCTCGCTTACCTGCTCGCGCGCACGACCGACACCATCGCCGACACGGAAATCATCCCGCTGGCGCAACGATTGGACGCCCTGCAACAATTACGTCAACGCATCCTGGGCAAGTCCACCGCACCGCTGAATTTCGGCGAACTCGCCCGACAACAAGCCCTGCCTGCCGAACGCCTGCTGCTGGAAAAGGTCGAGGCCAGCCTCGCCTTGCTGCCAAAACTTTCGCCCGCCGACCTGCAGCGGGTCCGAAGCGTGCTGGATGTCATCGCCGGCGGCCAGCAACTGGATTTGGAGCGGTTCGCCGGGGCGTCCGCCCAAAACATCATCGCGCTCAAATCCGCCATTGAACTCGATGACTACACGTATCGGGTTGCCGGTTGTGTGGGTGAGTTCTGGACCCAGGTGTGTCGCGCGCATCTGTTCCCGCGCGCCGAACTGGAGGACGCGCAATTGTTCGGAGACAGCATTCGTTTCGGCAAAGGGCTGCAACTCGTCAACATCCTGCGCGATTTGTCGGCGGATTTGCGCAAGGGCCGCTGTTACCTGCCGTCCCTGGAACTGGACCAGGCCGGATTAATGCCATCGGTTTTGTTGTCGCCGGTGAATGAATCCCGGTTCCGCCCGTTTTATCGCCGTTATCTTGATCTGGCGGAAGCGCATCTGCAAGCGGGCTGGAATTACACCAATTCACTGCCACGCGGCCAGTTCCGTGTCCGGCTGGCTTGCGCCTGGCCGATTTTAATCGGGGTCAGGACGATTAAGCGATTGCGCGCCGCCGATGTGCTTGAGCTGCGGCGAGGCGTCAAAATTTCGCGCGGCGGAGTTCGCGGGATTTTGCTGCGTTCGGTGCTGCTTTATCCGTTGCAAACCGCATGGCAAAAGCAGTTCGTCGCCAACCCGAAAGCTGTTGCGTCCGGGCCAAAATTAGGGTAAGGAAACGTTATGCGAATTTCCAAGTTGTACCTTGTGGTTTGCGCGGCGACCCTGTGCGCCATCCCCCTGGCGGTCCGCGCAGACGACAACCCTGCTCAAGCGGCTGCCCGGGCGGCGCTGGAGGAACAAATGCGCGCGTTGGACATGCAACAGGCGCCTACGAACGCCCCTGCCCCCGCCCCCGCGACGCCGGCACAACCGGCCCAACCGGCAGCGGCAACCACACCTCCGGCAACCCCGACGCCAGCGGCAAATCCGCCGGCAACGGAAACCAATCAAGCCGCGGCACCCGCAACCACGACGCAAACCACGAACGCGTCGAATGTGCAACCGGCCCAGCCGCCACCGGTTGCGGTTACTCCCTCCAGCACAACCGCGCCACCGCCAACCAATCCGCCCGCGGCAACGGCAGCGATGACTCCCGCGCCAACGAAGGCACCGGCCGCGTCGAACTCAGGGAGTAGTTTATTCGGCCCGGTACCGCCACCTTCGGGCGGTGTCCCGGCCGGGGCCATGTCGGAGGGAAGCAAGGCGGTAACAACGTCCGCGGCGCCGACCGCCGTCCAAACCCCAGGACCCGGCGCGGTTCAATCTCTCCCCATGGAACCGTCACAAAACAACAACAGCTCGGCCATCCCCGGACAGCAATTGGGCCTGAAACCGATCGTAGCACCGCCGCTGCCGATTTCTGCCGACCAGCAGGCGCAACTAAGGGCTTTGCTGGAGAAATACGACGCCGGCGCCATCACGCCGGTGCAATACCAGACCGAGCGCGCGAAGATCCTGAACCAAACGCATTAAGAGATTTTCACCCTTCGCCCGCCGGCTTGCGTCGGCGGGCTTTTGCTTTGCTACAATCAGCCGGCAACTTTAAACTTTGACCGCACATGCACGATTTCCGTTACCTCGGCAGAAAATTGTACTGCGAAGATGTCGCCGTAGACGCGCTCGCACGCCGGTTCGGCACGCCGCTTTACATTTATTCGCAACACACGTTGACGGACCATTTTCAGAAGCTCGACCGCGCGATGTCGCCGGTGGATCACCTCGTTTGCTATTCGGTCAAATCCAATTCCAACCTGTCCATCCTGCGGACGCTGGCAAACCTTGGCAGCGGCTTCGACATCGTGAGCGGTGGCGAACTGCAACGGGTCCTGGCGGCGGGCGGCGATCCGCGCCGGTGCATTTTCGCCGGGGTCGGAAAAACGGAGAGTGAAATCGAATTTGCGTTGCGGCGGAATGTTTATTCGTTCAACGCGGAGAGCGAGGCGGAGTTGCAGCGCATCAACCGCGTGGCCGCCCGGCTCAAGCAAATCGCGCCGGTCGCGGTGCGCGTAAACCCGAACGTCGCGGCGCAGACGCACGCCAAAATCACCACCGGCACCTATGAGAACAAATTCGGCATCGCGTTCGAGCAAATCGAGGGCGTCTATGCCCGGGCCGCCCGGTTGAAGCATCTGCGCCTGCGCGGGCTGCAGATGCACATCGGCTCGCAACTGACCAGCGTTGCACCCTTCGAACGGGCCGTGCGCAAAGTTCTGCCGCTCGTACGGCGGCTTGCGAAAACCCATGAACTGGAATTCCTGAGCATCGGGGGGGGACTGGGAATCGTTTACCAGCCCGCGCTGGCGAGCGGTTGGCCCGCATGGTGGAAAACGGCCGCCGCGAGAAACATTTTGACGCCGACGGGTTATGCCGCGCGCTTGTTGCCGCTGTTGCAGCCGCTGGGCTTGAAAATTCTGCTGGAGCCCGGCCGCTTCATTTCCGGCAATGCGGGTATTCTGGTCACGCGCGTTGAATACGTGAAACGTACCGGCCCAAAGACCTTTGTCATCGTGGACGCGGCGATGAATGATTTGATCCGCCCGGCGTTCTATGACGCGTTTCACGAAATCGTACCCGTCAGTCGCCAGCGAGGCGGGAACATCAAATCGGATGTCGTCGGCCCGATTTGCGAATCCGGCGATTATTTTTGCAAGGACCGCCCGTTGCCCCGGGTTGGCGAGGGTGATTATCTGGCATTGTTGAGCGTTGGCGCCTATGGGTTTGTGATGGCATCCAATTACAACACGCGCCCCCTGGCGGCCGAAGTTCTGGTGCGCGGCCGTCGCGTGGCGGTTGCCCGTGAACGACAGCCGGCCGAAGAAATTTGGTCAGGTGAGAAAGTTGTGGCATGGTTAAGGTAGCATCGTGAACACCGAATTTTCCATCGTCGCGCACTGGTCGAATGGCTTTGACGAGACCGGGCTCCGCCAGTGGGCCGAAAATTTACGCGCGCAGCTTCTGGCACCCCAGGTTTCCCTCGGCCTCGTTTTCCTGTCGCCAAAATTCTTCCCGCACGCGCGGCAAACGCTGGAAATTTTGCGGGTGCACGCCCGGATTCCCCTGCTGGCGGGCTGTTCGAGCACCGGATTGGTCGCCGGTTCAAATGAAATCGAGGGCGCGACGGGGTTTGTGCTGGCGCTCTACTCCATGCCGGGAGCCGAATTGAAGGGGTTTCACTTCACGCAGAAACAGGTGGAAGAGGCCGATGGCCGGGCCTACTGGCATTTGGAAACCGGTGTCGAACCGAAACGCACCAATGGCTGGCTGGTGTTCATTGATCCGTTTCATCTCGACGCGGAAAGCTGGCTCCGTTCATGGAACGAAGCTTACGCGCCGCTCCCGGCGCTCGGCGGCCTGGCCAGCGGCGTTTTCTCCGATCAAACCACACAGGTCTATCTGAATGGCGACGTATTTGAGGAGGGCGGCGTGGCCATTTCCGTCGGCGGCGACGTGAGGCTGGCCAGCGTCATTTCCCAGGGTTGCACACCCATTGGCGAAACGTGGACACTCACGCGCGTCGAACATAATTTAATCCGCCAAATCGCCAACCGCCCGGCCTATGCCGTGTTGGCGGAAACATTCCAAAAACTTCCGCCCGCCGAACAGCAAAAGGCCCGCGGCAACCTGTTCATCGGCCTGGTCGTCAATGAATACCTCGAGGATTTCCATCGCGGTGATTTTATCGTGCGCAATCTCATCGGCGGCGACCCGAACTCGGGTGTCCTGTCCGTCGGCGCGATGCCGCGCACCGGGCAGACCATGCAGTTTCAGCGACGCGACGCAGCGGCGGCGACCGAGGACATGAATGAATTGCTGTTGCGCGCCAGAAAGCAACTTGCTGCGACGACGATTTATGGCGGCTGCCTCTGCTCCTGCAATGGCCGTGGCCAAAACCTGTTCGGTCGGCCAAATCATGATGCCGAAATGGTGCAGCAAAGGCTCGGTCCTTTCGGCCTCACCGGATTTTTCTGCAACGGCGAAATCGGGCCGGTTGGCGAAAAGAACTTCCTCCATGGCTACACTGCCTCGCTGTCATTGTTTGTGAAAAAGTAACCCCGAACACTTTCGGGGTTGCATTTGCCCGCCGACACGCCATGCTCGCGGTGAAAATGGTATCACCGCAAGAACAGCCAGCGGAATCGAATCAACCCGCGTTGCCGCCCCGAAGTCCGCATGGCGG
>DATEGR010000139.1:0-4936 GCA_035279985.1 Verrucomicrobiia bacterium | reverse complement strand
CCTTGATCAAAAAGCCGGGCGGCTTTGAGCCGCCGCCGTTCAAGTTGATCAAAATCGCGTTCGACGCCTTTTGGATTGCCCATGCCCGAAGACTATCACCAGGTATTGGACTTGTCACTATATTATGCGAATCTCAATAATACGTATTAGGCAGCAAATCTCAATATCTGCAAAATCAATCTTTTGGCAGTGAATGGGTCCTGTCTAAAGGCGGCAAATCTTTCGCCGCCACCAGATGATGGGTCGGGGCAGGTCTGATTGGCACGGGCTTACCGGCTTCCGACTCGCCGGAATTGTCTCCATCTCCACCGGAACCGCGACGCACACTCACAGCCGGCTTCCGGTGAGCGTGAAGAAGAAATATAAATGTCTGCCATGAGCCTAGACAGACTCCGCCAACAAGTATCAGCCACATGGCGATTGACAGCGAATAAATCGCCAAACGCGGAATGTCTGAAAGCAATGTCTCGTATAGATTCATGGAATTCTTGCCGCCGACAGGCAATGGACTGCTGATTTTGCAGCCGATCCGTTCTCAGATTTTAACGTATTTCTGTTTTAACTCTTTGTCCAGAAAGCTCTTGAACTGATTAATGCCGCTCCTCGCACACCAGCAAAGGCTGCAAATTTTCTACCTTCCGCAGACAGATATTCCGAATCGTTGGCGGCCACGCCCATTCATAAAGCGGCGGAGGGCCGCCGCACTCCAAGACGCAGGCGTGGCAGGTAGCGGCTCCGTTCTTCGCGAAGCGTATTGGACTGCGCCAGCCCTCTGGCGCTTTCGCATCCCAAACCAAAATGACCTTCACTCTTCCGCGAACAAATACTCCAAATCCGTTGCCGTGAGGCTGCGGGCGAAACCTTCCTCGCCGAGCACGTCGGCGATGGTCTGCGCCTTGTTCTGTTGCAGTTCCCAGATTTTTTCCTCGACGGTGCCGGGCGCAATCAGCCGGTAGGCGTTCACCGTCTGCGTCTGGCCGATGCGGTGAGAGCGGTCAATGGCCTGCGCCTCGACGGCCGGATTCCACCACGGGTCGTAAAGCACCACGTAACTGGCGTTGGTCAGATTCAAACCCGTGCCCGCCGCGCGCAGGCTCAGCAGAAACACGCCGGGGCTGCTGTCGCCTTGGAACGCGCTGACAACCTGTTGCCGGTCCTTGGTCTGGCCGGTGAGAATATGTGTCTTGATCTGCCGCGCCTGACATTCCTTTTCCAGCAGATGCAGCATCTGCACAAACTGGCTGAACACCAGGACCTTCTCTCCTTCCGAAACCAGCGGGTCGAGCAATTCAAACAGTGTTTCGGTCTTGCCGGACGCGGTGTCGCTGCCCACGAGCGCTGGATGACAGCAAACCTGGCGCAACCGGGTGAGCGCTGCCAGCACGTGCATCTTGCTCTTGTTCAAGCCTTGTTCCTGGACGGCCTGCATGATCTGGTCGCGGCTGCGGCGCAGTTCGGCGAGGTAAAGTTTCCGTTGCTCGTCGCCGAGCGGACAATCGCGCCGTTCCTCGATGCGGTCGGGTAAATCTTTGGCCACGTGTTTTTTCAGGCGGCGCAGCAACAAAGGCCGTAATTTGGCCGAAAGCCGCCGGCGCGCAATGCGCTGGGCGGACTCGGTCTTTTCCCCGCGCGCCTCCGCCGTGGGCACGGCGTCCTCACCGGCGCGCAGGCGCGGCTCGTAAGTCTCAACAAATTGCTCCTGGTTGCCGAGGTAACCGGGCTGGATGAAATCCACGATGCTCCAAAGGTCAAGGAGGCGGTTTTCCAACGGCGTGCCTGTGAGGGCGAGCCGGTGTTCGGACTTGAGTTGCTTGACCGACTGGGTGACCTGCGCGCCGGGATTCTTGATGAACTGCGCTTCGTCCAGAATCGTCGCCCGGAAGGCAAATTTTTGCAATTCCTCCAAATCGCGGCGGAGCAGGGCATAGTTGGTCACAATCAAGTCGTGCTGGGGAATCTGTTTGCGCAGATTGTGTCGGGCCGCGCCGCTTTCGAGCACCAGCACTTTGAGGTTCGGCGTGAAACGGTTCGCTTCCCGCCGCCAGTTGTGCAGCACGGACGCCGGGCAGATGACGAGCGACGGCTTGGGATTTTTCGTGTTGCGTTCCTTGAGCCAACCCAGCCAGGTCAGCGTTTGGAGCGTTTTGCCCAGCCCCATGTCGTCGGCCAGAATCCCGCCCAGCTTGATCTTCGTCAGGTGCGCGAGAAAATCAAAACCGTCCTTCTGGTAGGGGCGCAAATCCGCCTTCAAGCCCTTGGGCAAATCAATTGAGGGCACGCCCTTGAAATCGCGGATGTGCCCGCGCAATGCCTTGGCTTCGGGCGAATCGGTAAAGCGCGCGAACCCGTCCTCGTCCAGATGCGCGACGTGTTCCAGGCCAACCTTTTGCGGCACGGCAATGAGGCCGTCCACACCCATGTCGGCCATGGCTTCGTGTGCGCCCTGCACGGCGCCGGTGTCGAGTTCCACCCAGCCGGAATTCGGCAGCTTGACAAAGCGGCCCGTCGCGCTGGCGAGGCGTTCGAGGTCCGCCTTGCTCAGTTTGAGTCCTTCCGCTTCCCATTCGGCGGAGACGGCCAGCCAGTCAATGCCGCTGCCTTTGACCACCAGCCGCGGCTTGAGTTGGCGCGGTTGCAGGAACAAACGGTGAAACGCCGGGTTGCCGAGAAACTCGGCTTCCTTGGGCCGATCCGCCCACGCGCCCGCCAGGGCACCGAGGAAATTTTCATTCGCATCGCCGATCCACAGGCCGGGTTCGGAGGTGAACCAGTCCAGCCGGCGGAGCCATTGCGTGGCCGGTTCCAGGCGCGGATCGTCGAGAATTTCCGGTTTGTCGGCTGGTGGCGGCGATGCCCTCGTCGCGGTTTTTGGGTTCGGCGACGAGGCCTCGCCGCCACACTGCCATTCATGGCCGTTCCAGAACCAGACGCTCTGGTCGCGCTGGCTTTTGGCCAGCAACCGCAGGCGCACGGTCTCGTCGAGCAGTTCAAAGACAAATTGCGGTGCGGCCTTGTGGGTGACGCAGAGTTGTTCCCAATTCACGCCGTGATGCGACTGGGTTTTGCGCAGGTGCAACAACAGCCGATGGCTGAGTTTGCGCACCGGCACGGACGGTTTGCCCGCCAGATATTTCAACACCGACGGTGGCGGGGCATTGCGCAGCAGGTAAAAAGTGCCGTTGACCAGCGCGAGGGGCGGCTGGCGGTTGAAAAATTTCGCCGTGGCCACGGAATGGTTCTGGCCGTCAGGCAAAACGACGTAATGTGTGAACGAGAGTTCCTTGTCACCGTTTTCAAGATGGGGCGCCAGCACGGCAACCTGCCCGTGGAATTTTAAGGTAGCGGGGCGTGGCACTCCCTGCGCGCCCGCGGCGGGCAGGGGACTGGCCGCCCGACCATCGCTATTTTGGAGTTCCAGCCGGTCGGTATGGCCCCAGCGCGTCAGCCATTGGAGCAGCTCGGCGTCAGACAAAATCAGCGTGTCCGTCTCGCGCAAGGCGGGATTGCGTTGCGTGTCGGCAATCCATTGGATGAATTCCCAGTCGGCCGGAGGAAACAACTCCTGTTCGTGGGTGGCGCGGACGACGAGGTCAATCATTTCGCGAAGCGTGCGTGCTTTTTCGCCGGTGCGCGGGCGCGACAAAAGGAATTGCACGGCCAGCCGATGGCGTGACGGCTCGTCCTCCTCCGGTTGCGTGCGGCAGACGACGCGCAGGACGGCGCGCGGCGTGTCGAGCAGCGGCAGGGTGGGCGGCGACAGCCAGTTTTCCAGTTCCTGCACAAGTTTTTGCTCCTGTTCGGCCTCCTCGGCCCGGGCAAAACGGTCGAGGCTGGCGTGCGGCTGCAGTTCGGGCGGCACGGACCGCTTGGCTCGCAGGAACAGGAAGGCGAGTTCTTCCAGGCGCGTCTTGCCCTGGGTAGTCAACAGGCGCGGCCACCAGTTCGTATCGGGGAAATCCTTGCGCGAGAGGGAGAGTTTTTCGAAGTAATCCTCGAGCAACAGCCACGAGCGCTGCGAATCCGGGCAGGCCGCAAAGCTGCGCAGGATGTCCTCACGCTCGTTCACGGTCGCCTTCGAATCGGAAAGTTCCCGGCGCAAATCGGCGAACGCGCCGTAGGTTTGCGACAGCACCTTGTGATGCGCGTCGTATTTTGTCGTGCCCGCCGTCCGCGAGCCGTTCCCATTTCTGACTGAGACTTTCGGCATTTGAATAGACTAGGCTATCATTCCGTCATAAGCGGCGGCGCTGGTCAATCAGAAACCAAAGAAATTTATGCACAGTTGTCCACAACTTGTTGTCACCGCGTTGACACGCCGCGCGCGTTTGCTATAATTGACGGCCCTTTTATGAATCCAAACCCGCATGTGGCTGTAGTCGGCGCGACCGGCGCCGTCGGCGTCGAAATGATCAAGACTCTGGAGAAGAGAAACTTCCCGGTGGGCCAACTGACGTTGCTCGCCTCCGCGCGCTCCGTCGGCAAAAAGCTCAAATTTCGCGGCCAGGACGTTACGGTGAAGGAACTGAAGAAGGATTCGTTCGCCGGCATGGACATCGCGCTGTTCAGCGCGGGCGGGGGCATTTCAAGGGAATTCGCGCCCCTCGCGGCGAAGGCGGGCTGCGTGGTGGTGGACAATTCCAGCGCCTTTCGCCAGGACGACAACGTGCCGCTGGTGATTCCCGAGATCAACGCCGCGGACGTGAAGTGGCACAAGGGCATCATCGCCAATCCGAACTGCACCACCGCCATCACGCTGATGGCGCTGTATCCGTTGCATGCCGCGTTCGGCTGCAAACGCATTTTCGCCTCCAGTTACCAGGCGGTCAGCGGCGCGGGGGCGAAGGCGATGGAAGAATTAAAGCGGCAGGTCGGCGAGATCGTTTCCGGCAAAGCGGTGACCAAGGAGGCTTTTCCGCACCAAATTGCCTTCAACGTT
>DATEGR010000138.1:0-3007 GCA_035279985.1 Verrucomicrobiia bacterium | reverse complement strand
GCCCAGTTCCACGTAATCTACTCCGGCGGCCACGCAGGTGTCATAGACCACCTTCACGATTTTGTCGTCAAAATGGTGGTTGTTCATCAAGCCGCCATCGCGGATGGTGCAATCGAGCACTTTGATTTCAGGACGATAAGACAGCCAGCGGCTGGTGGCGGAATCTTTGGGTTTTGCAGTTTTCATGGTTTACTGATCAATCGGAAACATGCCGGACCTGCATTATGCCCTGAATTTACCGTGGTTGGACAGAAGAAACTGGCCGAATCTCGACACACTTTTTGCCTTGGGCCGGAGCAAAAAACATCCGCCTACTTGCGGAAAAAGTCCTTGATAACCTCCGCCACGCGTCGGATTTGTGCGTCGGTCAGTTCGGGGTAAATCGGCAGACTCAGGCATTCCCGTGCGGCCTTTTCAGAGACCGGGAAATCACCGGCCTTGTGACCGAGGCTGGCGTAGGCCTTCTGCAAATGCAGCGGAATCGGATAATGAATGGCGCAGCCAACGCCGTTGGCTTCGAGATGCTTTTTCAGTTCGTCCCGGCGCGGATGGCGCACGACGTAGAGATGATAAACACTTTCGGCGTAACCGGCTTCGCGTGGCAGTTGCAGCGGCGTATCAGCAAGCAATTCATGATAACGGTGCGCCACGCGGCGGCGTTCCGCCGTCCATTTGGCCAGATGTTTCAACTTCACGCCCAGCACCGCGCCCTGGATGCCTTCCATGCGGTAATTGTAGCCGACTTCGTCATGATAATAACGCACGCTGGAGCCATGCTCGCGCAGGGCCCGGGCGCGTTTGTCGAAAGCGCCGTTGTCGGTCACCAGCGCACCACCTTCGCCGCAGGCGCCCAGATTCTTGCCGGGATAAAAACTGAAGCAGGACATTTCGCCGAAGGTGCCCACGATTTTGCCCTTGTATTTCGCGCCGTGTGCCTGTGCCGCGTCCTCGACCAGCGGCAACTTGTGTTTTTTACAAATCGCCAGAACCGGGTCGAGGTCAAAAGGCTGGCCATAAAGGTGGACGGGCATCACGGCCCTGGTCTGCGGGGTAATGGCGCGTTCGATGAATCGGGGGTCAAGATTGAACGTGGCGTCGTCGATGTCCACATAGACCGGTTTGGCGCCGACATAGGAAATGGCCCAGCTCGTGGCCACAAACGTGAACGGTGTGGTAATGACCTCATCACCGGGGCCGACGCCGAGCAGCAGCATCGCCACGTGCAGCGCCGAGGTGCCGCTGTTGAAACCGGCGCAGTGCTCCGCGCCGACATATCCGGCAAAATCCTTCTCAAATTGCGCCACGTCCGGGCCCAGGCAGAAGGAACAATGGTCGAGCGTGCGGGCGATGGCAGCATCGAGGTCCTTCCGGAGGCTGCGAATCTGCGCCGGCAAATCAAAATAGGGAATCGGGTTCATCTGGACGAGTTCCGGATTCTGAGCCAAAAAGACAGCATAAATGCGCGGACAATATGCCGTCGGCATGCGAATAAGGCGAGCAGTTTGTCGAGAACGTCAAATTTTTATCATAGCCCCGACGGTGGCACTTCATCCCGCCTCCGGCTTTTGACGCATTGCTCCAATTCGCTTGTCCACCGGCGGCAAAACCAGAGCGGAACGAATCCGAACACACCGAAGGAACAATCAATCAACCGCCACCAGAACGGAATGCCCCGGAGGCCGCCGAACACCAGTGCGCAAGGAATCACCAGCACGCAGGCAATCAGGCCGAAATCAAACAGCCAACGGTTGCGGACGGGATCGCGCAGGGCGCCGATGAAGGCAATCGCGATGACAAAGTGTCCGAATGCCAGCCAGTCGGTGCCGTAAAAAAGAAACGGATGCTGCGCCTGGGTCTGCATCAGCGCACCCTGGACACGCAAAATCCAGCGTGCCCATTCCGGGGATTCACCGTTTGTTCCGGTCCAATGCACCAACAGGTTCACCTCGCCGGGCAACGGAATTGCCGTCGCCCCGCTCAAGACCAGCCCGACGATGAACAGCCAGGTCAACAATTTGATGTGCCGGCGCAGGACGTGTTCACGATTCAAGCGGACGCTCATGGTTCAGACCTAATTCCGTGATCCAGGCTTTGATTCCATGTTCGACGTTTTCAAACAATCTGCCCAGTGCGCGCCGAAAAATTGTTTCTGCGTCGGCAACAAGGTGTCCGCTGTTCCCAGGATGGGCCGGAGCGCCGCGGTCATTTGCACGGCCACGAGCAGAAAGATGACGACCCACGTATGGAAACCGGCGTGCGATCGGGCGTTTGACTGGAAAAAGCCGGCCTCCAGGAAGCGCAGGCCAAAAATGGTGGCGATGAACCAGAAGCCCAGATGCAACGTGCCCATCCAGGCGAGCGATTCGGTGGATTGCGAGAAAATCCACGCGACCGGCGCAAAGCCGATGAGCAATAGCGTCATCAGCATCAGCAGTCCGGCGAGCAGGCCGCAGACTTCGAGGAGCCGCGCCTGCGAGCCGCTCAGGCAGGTAAAGATATACAGGCTTGGCAGGCAGATGAGCGCCGAAATCATCAACCCGACCGCAATTTTGACCGGTGCGGCCCAGAGTTGCGCGCCGCCCGAAAACGTTCCGACCACGACACCGTAAATCAGGCTGCACACGATGGCAACGACCAGCATCACGGCGACCAACTTCCCGGCACCCGGCTGGCGCAGTTGAAACATCACACGGCGCGGATGCCGCAAAATGGCGTCAATCGCCGCGATGGCATTCGGGATCGGGACACGTTCGGATGGATCGTCACCGAGCTGCCGTGGCGCGGATGGAATCACGGGTGGAATAGAGGGCGGGGCGGGATTGAGTTCATTCATGGGTCAGTGCGGTTGATGGTTAATCATTGAACATTTGCAGCACGGTTTGGAAAATGTTCTCATAAAAATTGCCCTGCAGTGCTGTGGCGCGGAAAAATTCCACCGGCAGATTGGGCGAACCGATGAACGGGCGTAGAATCCACGAAAGCTGGCTGCCCAGAAACAAATTGACCG
>DATEGR010000137.1:0-11147 GCA_035279985.1 Verrucomicrobiia bacterium | reverse complement strand
CGAGGTGACTGTCCTTTTTTATCGGCTTATCAAACGGCTGGATGATGTCCTGGCTTGCCGGATAAGGTTTCACACCGTCGAGCGTGTGGGCCATGGTGTGGCCGGTCACGGTGAGGGCATCCCCGTGGAGCAGGCCCTTGTCGAGCAGTGTCTTCATCAATGGCCGGATGCCGCCGATGGCAACGAGTTCGGACATGAGATGTTTTCCGCTCGGTTTCAAATCCGCGAGCACGGGCACGTCTTTGCCCACGCGCGTGAAGTCGTCAATCGTCAGTTTCACCTTCGCCGCGTGGGCGATGGCGAGCAAATGCAGCACGGCGTTGGTCGAGCCGCCGAGCGCGGTGACCACGGCGATGGCGTTCTCGAAGGCTTTCTTGGTCAAAATGTCGAGCGGACGGATGCCTTGCTTGAGCATTTCAATCACGCAGGCGCCGGCACGGCGGCAATCGTCCATTTTGGCAGGTGAAATGGCATTCTGCGCGGAGCTGTTGGGCAGGCTCATGCCGAGGGCTTCGATGGCGCTGGCCATGGTGTTGGCCGTGTACATGCCGCCGCAGGAGCCGGGTCCGGGAATGGCGCATTGCTCGACCGCTTGCAACTCGGCGTCGGAAATTTTCTTGTTGGCATACGCGCCGATGGCTTCGAACACGGACACAATATCGAGCTTGCGGGTGTCGCCGGTGATGCAGCCGGGCAGGATGGTCCCGCCATAGACGAATACGGCGGGGCGGTTCAAGCGCGCGATGGCGATGAGCGAGCCGGGCATGTTTTTGTCGCAACCGCCGATGGCCACAAAGCCGTCCATGCCCGCGCAGCCCACCACCGTTTCGATGGAATCGGCGATGACCTCGCGCGAGACGAGCGAGTATTTCATGCCTTCGCTGCCCATTGAGATGCCGTCGGAGACGGTGATGGTGTTGAAAACGATGGCCTTGCCGCCGGCCTCGTTCGCGCCTTTTTCGGATTCGAGCGCGAGTTTGTCAATGTGCATGTTGCACGGCGTGACGTTGCCCCAGGTGGAGGCGACGCCGATGAGCGGTTTCTGGAAATCTTCCGGTTTGAAGCCGACCGGATAAAGCATGGAGCGGGCGGCCGCGCGTTCGTAGCCGTCAAACACCATACTGGAAAAGGGGCGGAGTGAATCAGACGATTTTGACTTTTTCATTGCCCGCAAATCCTGCCAGAAAAAACACCTGGCAGCAAGCCGGGGCAGTGGTGCAGATAAAATCCAGTTATGCGAGGCGCCACATGATCGTCAACCACGGTGACACATCGGCATACACAACAAAAAAGCCGAGCACCAGAAGCACCAGAACACCAAGCCAGAATACCAGATTTTTCAGATCATCTGAAACTTCAGGACGGCCACGAAGCAGCAGGGCGAGGAAAATCCAGACAAGAGGGATGGCAAAACCCAGAACGCCATAATTCACAAGTATCGCAGCCGGCAACGGCAACGGGGCATTCATGGCCGTCCATGCCTTGAAAACCAATCCGGCGGCAAGTACTCCGGCGACGATTACCCCGATTTGCATAATCGCCACCAAAACTGCGTTTTTGGTCGAAAACATGGTGCGTGATAACGTATGATCTGACAAACCTGAGTTGCAATCGTTATGAAATCAGGATGAGGGACCAAAGATTTAAGATGCGGCGGCGGCACGCGCTCCGCGAGTCCCTGGAGCGGTTTAACTATTTCTGTAGCCGCGAAAAGGCGCAAAAATCACAAAAATAGCCTTGGTTTTGTGCCTTATGTGCATTCATGCGGCCATGCTTTTAATTGATCTGCTTTCGCTGACGAAAGATTCGCTGGAATGGGGACCAGCGTAACTCGTCCCTCCAATATTATTGCTGGAGGGAGTGTTCCTGCCAACCGCCGCCGAGCGCCTGGTAAAGATTGATCAGATTGAACAGGCGCGAGTATTGCGAAAGGATGAGGTTCTGCCGGGCGTTATCGAGGGCCTGCTGGGCAGCAAGCACCTTGAGCGAACTATCCACACCATGGTTGAAGCGCGCCCGGGTCAACTCATAACTCTGCCGCCCGGCCGTGACCTGGGCCTGGTTGGCCGCCAGTTGCGTTTGGACGGTATCCCGTGCTGCCAGCGAGTCGGCGACTTCGCGGAACGCAGTTTGGATGGCCTTTTGGTAGTTGGCCACTTCGATGAGCCTGGCCGCCTTGATGGCCTGAAGTTCGTTCCAGGCGGTGCCGGCCGCAAAAATGGGCCAGACGATTTGCGGCGAAAAATTCCAGGCCTGCGAACCGGGGGCGAACAAACCTTCCAGTGTGGTGCTTTCGGTGCCGCCCGATCCGGTGAGGGTGATGGTCGGGAGGAAGGCGGCCCGGGCGGCGCCGATGTTGGCGTTGGCGGCCTTGAGTTGATGTTCGGCTTCGAGAATGTCCGGGCGGCGGGCAATCAGGTCGGGCGGCAACCCTGCCGGGATGTCGGACAGACAAATCTGCGGGTCGAACGGTCGCGGTGGGGCAAGGTCATCGGGCAAAGGACAGCCCACGAGGAGCACCAGATAATTATCGGCCTGGGCGAGTTGCTGTTCGTAACCGGCCACGGCGGCGCGCGCGGTTTGCCACTGGGATTCGGCGACGTTTAAATCGAGTTGGGAAAGGACGCCGGCGTTGTAGCTGCGTTTGGTCAGGTCGTAGGCCTTGCGCGCCGCTCTCTGGGATTGCCGGGCCACAGCGAGTTGCTCGGTCAATTCGCGTTCGGTCAGATAGGCCGCGCCGACTTCGGCCACCAGCGTAATCTGGGCGGTCTTCCGGGCTTCCTCGGTGGCAAAGTAGGTTTCCAGCGCCTGCCGTTTGAGGCTGCGCACGCGACCGAACAGATCCAGTTCATACGCGGCAACACCCAGGTTCACGTTGTATTGACTGTAGGTGAATCCCTGGCCCTGGCCGCCGAAACCGAAGGGGATGCGCTGGCGCGTGCCGTTGGCATTGAGATCCACGGTGGGAACCAGGGCATTCCGCTGAACCCGGTACAGCGCGCGCGTCTGGTCAACGTTCAGCATGGCCGCGCGCAGATCGAGGTTGTTGGTCAGGGCCAGTTCGATGAGCTGTTGCAGGCGTTCATCGCGGAAAAAGTCGCGCCAGCCAATGTCAGCGGCGGGCACGGCAGTGGCGTTGGCCGGGGTTTGACGATACCCGGGCACTTTGGGCCAGGAAGTCGAGATGGGCGCGGGCGGACGATGATACGCCGGCATGAGCGTGCAACCCGCCAGAGCCAGAATGCCTACGGTAGCCGCCGACGTAAGGAGGCGGACGTCTGCAAAGTGTCTGCTGAAATGCACCGCCTCGTTACCTCGGCGGCTACGAGGGAACAGGCGATGCAGACATGCTCTGAAATGTTTGCTCATGGCTGTCCTGATTTGCCGTTCTCGTCGTCTTCTTCCAAACCGGCCGGTTTGGGCGTCATCATGGCGTGCGATGGTTTTTGGCTCTTGAAAATCCGGCGAACGACCACGAAGAACACCGGCACGAAAATAACGGCCAGCACGGTGGCCGTTATCATGCCGCCCGCCACACCGGTGCCGATGTCGTGCCGGCTGGCCGAGCCGGCGCCGGTGCTTAACGCCAGCGGCGATACCCCGAGGATAAACGCCAGTGACGTCATCAGAATGGGGCGCAGCCGCAAATGCGCCGCCTCCAGCGTGGCTTCAACCAAACCCTTGCCCTGCGCCTGCAGGTCCTTGGCAAATTCGATGATGAGGATGGCGTTTTTGGCGGACAAGCCGACGATGGTCAGCAGGCCGACTTTGAAGAATACGTCGTTGGGCAGTCCACGCAAGGTGGCGCCCAGCAGCGCTCCGAGGATGCCCAGTGGCACGACGAGGATCACCGCCACCGGGATGGACCAGTTTTCATAAAGGGCGGCCAGGGCCAGGAAGACCACGATGAGCGACAGCAGGTAGAGCAGGGGAGCTTGTTTGGCCGACAGGCGTTCCTCAAAGGACTGGCCGGTCCATTCGTAGCCAAACCCCGTGGGCAATTTCGCGGCCAGCTTTTCCATGGCGGTCATGGCTTGGCCGGTGCTTTTGCCCGGCGGCGCCAAACCCTGGAGTTCGAGCGAGGGAAAGCCGTTGAAGTGCTGCAACGACGGCGAGCCATAAATCCAATGCAGGCTGGCCAGGCTGGCCAGCGAAACCATCTGGCCGCTGCTATTACGCACGAACACCTTGCTGACGTCCCGGGGCAACATGCGATATGGCGAGTCCAGTTGCGCGATGACCCTTTGTACCCGGTTGCCGTTCACGAAATTATTGATGTAATCCGAACCGAAACAGGTGGTGAGCACCGTGTTCAAGTCCGTCAGGGAAACGCCCAGCGCGCTGGCTTTGGCCTGGTCGATGTCCACCCTGAGCTGCGGCGTGTCCTCCAGGCCGACAAACCGCAGTTGGGCGATGTCCTGATTGGTCGCGGCCATGGCAGACAACTGGTCGCGCGCCTGCATGAGTTTGTCGTGGCCGAGGCCGCCCTGGTCCTCCAGTTCGAAGTCAAAGCCCGCGGAAATGCCCAGTTCGGGAATCGGCGGCGGATTGATGGGATAGATGGTGGCGTCCTTGATTTGGCCCAGGGCCATGAAAGCGCGGCCGATGATCGCGTCCACGCCGTGTTGAGCGCCGTGGCGCTGGCTCCAGTCTTTCAAATGGACGAAAGCCAACGCGGCGTTTTGCCCCTGGCCGTTGAAACTGAAACCGGCCACATCCACCATGCCTGCCACTTCCGGTTGTTGTAAATAAAAACTCTCCACCTGCTTGAGTACCGCCACCGTGCGTTGCTGGGTCGCGCCGACGGGTAATTGGATGAGGGTGATAAAGTAACCCTGGTCTTCGTCAGGCAAAAATGACGAGGGCAGACGGTAGTAAAGCCAGCCCACCGCCGCGACAATCGCCAGGTACACCGCCAGATACCGCGGTGCTTTGCTGATCGTCCGGGCCAGAAAACCTTCGTAGTTCTTACGCGTGGCGAGGAAACCGCGGTTGAACCAGCCGAAGAATCCTGTCTTACGCAGGTGATGTCCTTTTTCGACCGGCTTGAGCAGCGAGGCGCACAACGCGGGCGTCAGCGACATGGCCAGAAAGATGGAGAACAACATGCAGGAAATCAGCGACAGCGAGAACTGCCGGTAAATCGCGCCCACCGAGCCCCCGAAGAACGCCATGGGAATAAACACCGCCGTCAACACCAGCGAGATGCCGATGAGCGCGCCGGTGATCTGCTTCATCGCCTTGATGGTCGCCTCGCGCGGCGGCAGCCCTTCCTCGCTCATGATGCGTTCCACGTTTTCGACCACCACGATGGCGTCGTCCACCAGTTCGCCCACGGCCAGCACCATGCCGAACATGGTCAGCACGTTGATGGAAAAGCCGAGCGCATACATGACGCCGAACGTGCCCAGCAACGCCACCGGGATGACGATGGTGGGGATGAAGGTCGCCCGGAAATTTTGCAGGAACAGGAAGATGATCAGGAACACCATCACGATGGCTTCCACCAGCGTCGTCACCACTTCCTTGATGGAAGCGCGCACGAATTCGGAAGCGTCGTAGGGAAAATCCACGCGCACGCCCGCCGGGAAGAATTTGGAAAGTTCCTGCACCCTGGCGCGGACGGCATTGGCGGTGGCGACGGCGTTGGCCGACGGCGCCAGCCGGATGCCGATGGCCGCGGCCGGCCGGCCGTCCACCCGCGCCTGCAAGGCATACGTCTCGCCGCCCAGTTCCACCCGGGCCACGTCGCGCAGATAGACGCGCGCGCCGTCCGGATTCACCCGCAACAAAATGTTTTCAAATTGCTTGACCGTGGTGAGCGTGCTCTGGCCTTGCAGGGTCAGGTTGATTTCCTGGCCCTTCACGGACGGGCGCGCGCCGAGTTGTCCGACCGGGACCTGCGCGTTCTGCGCCTGAATTGCGGCGATGACGTCGCTGGCATCGAGATTGTAACTTTCGAGCTGGTTCGGGTTCAGCCAGATGCGCATGGCGTATTGCGTGCCGAACAGGTCCGCCTCACCCACGCCGGTGACACGGCGGATGGGGTCGAGCACGGACGATGAAATGTAATTGCCCAGGGCAATGTCGCTCACGTCCTTGTTGGTGGACGACAGTGTAAAAAACATCAGGAAGTTGCGGGTGGACTTGAGAACCGTGATGCCCTGTTGCTGGACGGTCTGGGGCAGGCTGGGAATGGCCAGTTGCAGCTTGTTCTGCACCTGCACCTGCGCAATGTCCGGATCGGTGCCGGAATCGAAATAGAGCGTCACCTGGGATTGCCCGCTCGCGCTGCTGCTGGACGACATGTAAAGCAAGTGGTCAATGCCGTTCATCTGCTGTTCGATGACGGACGTGACCGTGTCCTGCACCGTCTCCGCCGACGCACCGGCGTAGGTGGCGTTGATGGAGATGGACGGCGGCGCGACGCTGGGATATTGGGCGACCGGCAGATGGGTGATGGCAAGAATTCCCGCCATCATGATAAGCAGGGAAAGCACCCAGGCAAAAATCGGGCGGTCAATGAAAAATTTCGGCATGGCGATGTCCCTTAATCTCCCGCGGCCGGAACCGGCGCGGCGGAGTTGCCGTCACCGGGTGAATTAAAGGGAACGGGTTTCACCGCCATCCCCGGCTGGACTTTTTGCAAACCCTCGACGATGACGTTTTCCCCGGCTTTTAATCCGTCGGTGACAATCCATTTGTTCCCGACGGCCTGGCCGAGTTTAACCACCCTGGGTACCGCCTTGCCGTCCGCGGCGACCACCATCACGCTGGCGATGCCACCCGCGCCGACGTTGACGCCGCGCTGGAGAACGGTGATGGCCTGGTTGTCCACCGCCTGCTCCAACACGCCGCGCGCAAACATCCCCGGCAGCAGCAGATGGTCAGGATTGGGAAATTCGGCCCGCAACGTGACCATGCCGCTGGTCGGGTCCACCGTCACATCCGAGAACAACAGTTTGCCCGAATGCGGGTAAGTCGTTCCGTCGTCCAGCAACAGGGTCACCTTCGCCTCGCCGGGCGCGACCGTTTTGAGCGTGCCATTTTCCAATTCGCGCCGCAGTCGCAGGAGTTCGGTGCTCGATTCGGTGAAATCGCAATAGATCGGGTCCAGTTGCGTGACCAGGGCCATTTCCGTCGCCGCCGCCTGGCTGACCAGGGCGCCTTCGGTGACCAGCGCCGCGCCGATTTTGCCTGCAATGGGCGCGGTGACGGTGCAATAACCGAAATTGACCGCGGCGATTTCCTGTGCGGCTTTGGCCTGGGCCGCGGCTGACACGGCGTTGTCGTAATCCTGTTTGCTGACGGCGTTGATGCCCACCAACGGTTGGTAACGTTGCACCAGCAGTTGCGCCTGCATCAGGCTGGCGTTCGCGCTGTCGAGCGCGGCCTGGTACGGCGCGGGATCAATCTGGTAAAGGACTTCGCCATTCGTGACGTCTGCACCTTCCTGGAAATTCCGGTGCAATACAATCCCGTCCACCCGCGCGCGCACCTGGGCCACGCGCACCGGATCGATGCGACCGGGCAATTCGGTCGTCAGCGCCACGGACTCCGGCGAGATGGTGACCACGCCGACTTCCGGTGGCGGCATGTTGAAAGCGCCGGTGCCCGGGTTGTGGCCGCAGCCGGCTAATGCCAGCATGGCCAGTGAAACCACAGCCCCCCAAATCAACCGGGCGCGCTTGTCATCGATCATGTTCCGTCTTCGAACCAAATTCATGTTCATGTTCTCCCGTCGTTTCCGCTGGTTTGGGTGTGAAACTGACTTATCGCAATGTCCCTGCTGGTCGGAAGGCGATCAAATTTCCAAATGACACCCGCGCGATTCAAACGTTTGTTTGAGACATACGTATGATTGATTTCCGTGTCAATTCCTTTTCGCTAAATCCCTCAAAAAACCGGTTAGAGTTTTTTCAAAAATCGTGCAGCCGCCGACGTTAGTCGGCGCAAATCAAAAAGGAGAGAATAATATGGCGCGGACTGACGTTCGCGGCTACGAAATTAATTAAATTGCACTAGCACGTCACAGTTTGACGGTCAGCGGGAGGAAACCGTCAGCGAATGGGTTCGCGGCTGAAGGAACGCTGCTTCGCGCGCGGAATGAGCTTGCCTTTGAGGCGGGCTCATGAAATAAGGCAGCCGGTCTGTTTCGCTTCTGATGGGCGGTGGTGAACGGGGGGAGAGATGGCCGAGTGGTTTAAGGCACACGCCTGGAAAGCGTGCATACTCCAAAAGGGTATCGAGGGTTCGAATCCCTCTCTCTCCGCCACTTGACTTTCTACAGCCTGAGCTGACCGGGCTGGTTTGCCGGTAACCCGCCACGGGAGCAAGCAGGTGAACCGCCTTATTTAGCAGCGGTTCGATGATATAGGTACCACTCGTAGCCGTTGAGGCTGAAGTCGGGGGGATGGGTGGCAACGGGAATGGGGCTGCCGTTGATTTTCACGGGCTCAAAATCTTCCGCATTGGGCAGTTGAATCGACCCGGTCACCTTGCAACCGGACAGATTGATCAAGACCAGGAACTCATCCTTCGCATCCTGCCGGAGGAAACTGACGACTTGTGCCGGGGCTGTGTTATCCAGCCAGACAACCTCCCCGTCGTAGAATGCGGCGTATTGCTTGCGAAGTTTGATCAGGTTCCGGTAGATGTCGCGCAGCGGAGGGCGTCCGCCCGGATGCCAGAACACCGGCATTTTTTCAAACAAGGCCGGGTCGGAAGACTCGGTGGCGTCACCGACCTCCATGCCGTTGTAAAACATCGGCACACCGTCCAGCGTCAGCATCAACACCTGGGCCGCGAGGGCGCCTTCGACGCCGTAACGCACCACCGCGCGGACCTCCTCGTGACTGTCGGTAAATCGCAAGTGCAACGCGTCTTTGGGGAACCGCTGATACTCGTATGTCCACTCCTCCTTCATGTAATTGGCAGGCATGCCACTGCAAATAACATTGTTCAGCATGCTGACCGTGCCCCAGGAGGAATCCAGGTCGAACGCTTTGGAGAGCAATGCCGGGTTGTTGCCGGCGTCAGCCAGAATAATAACTTGAGGATTGACCTTCTCCAGTTCGGTCCGGGCTGCTTCCCAGAAGTCGAGGGGCACATTCGGGGCCACATCACAACGAAACCCGTCCACGCCGAAGTCCCCCAACCAGTATTTCATCATTTCAATCATATAGCGGCGGACATCCGGATTCGCATAATTCAACCCGGCCACATCGGTCCAGGCAGGGTCGGGTGGGATGATGGCGCCATTCGTACCGTGCAGATAAAACTCCGGATGTTGCATGAGTACGCTATCCCAGGAGGTTTGACCTGCCACGATGTCCATGACCACTTTCATGTTGCGCTGGTGGGCTTCCGCGATCAGCCGCCGGAAGTCATTGGTGGTGCCGTAGTCCGGGTTGATGGCATAAAAGTCGCGCACGGCAAAAGGGCTTCCGATGGTGCCTTTCTTCATCTTTTCACCGGTCGGGTGGACCGGCATGAGCCAGAGAATGTTCACCCCCAGATCCTTCAGTTCATCCAATCGGGCGGTAATGGCGTTGAGGTTTCCTTCCGGGGAAAAGTTGCGCGGAAAGATTTCATACACAACCGCGCTCCGCAGCCAGTCGGGCGATTTGCGGGTGCTCAAATTGGACGGGTCCGCCTTTGAAACGTCGCAGGCATTAATTGCCAGCCAGCCAATGAGAGCCGTGGCAACCAGGCTTTGCAGCTTTTGTTGAATTCTGTTCATGGCATTTGAGATTTTGGGTTGACGCTTTGATGACGCATGTTGCCGGTTTGCGTTTCCCAGTATATGCAACCGATCGTGCACAATACAATGGACAATTGCAGGTGACGCGAAGCATGAATATGCGGGTACAGCTTTGAACTTTTTTCCATTTCTTTCAGTTTGAACCCGATGGCGCCCGGGCGGCATTACCGTCGTCGGTTAAGGCGGACGGTTGAGGGTGCGGATTTACGCGGCGGCAATTTCCGGTTACGGGCGGACTTTTACCGGAAGGAAAATGGCAGGATGGGAGGAGTGGTCAATGCGCCGTGTTGCCTGGCGAAATACAATTCTTTTCCAACGTCTGAGATTCAATCTGCGATTTGCTCCCTGTTCCAGCGTGCGCTGTGTTTGGGAAACGGTGCCCGGCCCTCAACCGCGGACTTCGGCCCGGCAACCGGCAACGACAGCGACTGCAATTCCGGGAAGCGCGCCACGTCCCGGGCCAGGATCACGGCCAGGTCGTCGTAATAAATCACCGTCCAGCCGGGACGATGCGCCAGGGCCGCCGTGCCCGCCAAATTTGCCGGCAACAAAGCCAGATCGGCTTGATCCACGTCGAGGATTTTCTCATCGAACGGTTCATCATTGTAAAATTTCCAATGCGCGGCGATTAATTTGCGCGAGTAGCAGGTGTCGAGCCGGCCGTCGATGGACGGCGGGCAGCGTGGAACACGGAAGATCTGCATCTCGCCCCAATCGAAAAAGGCCAGGGTTCGCCCGTGCAATTGATGTTCCCGCACAAATTCGATGGCGCCGGTGGGGTAGTGAGCGCGCGGAACCTCCATCGTCAACGGGTGTTCCTTGTGCAACGTGAAGGTGGCAACCCCGATGCCGGCTGCAATCACGGCCAACAGAACAGTGGCGAGTTTTTGGAAAGCATCCCGGCGGCCGAGCCCTTCCAGATGCTCAAAGTGTCGCCGGAATCCGGCCAGGGCGCTGGCCAGGTGCGGCGGCACCACTGCCAGCGCGACCAGGCAAAAGAGCGGCGTGTTTCTGATGGCGCGGAGCCCCAGCACCGCAAAGGCGAGGCACACAGCAAGTTCCCAGCAGGCGCGTTTCCGTTTGGTGAACGTCCAGCTGAAAACGGCCAGGGCCAGTACGATGAAAAAGGCCGCGTGGTCCCAATTCAGACTGGTGGGATTCCATTCGGCGATTTGCGGTCGCAGCCAGAGGACGCTGCCGATCAGCCAGCGGGGCAATCCCAATCCCCACGGATTGCAGAGCAGGGCGGCGCCGGCGGCGATGACGGCCAGCCATAAACTCACGATGGTCTTTAACGGCGGTTGCCCGGCGGATTCGCTGGGGGAAATCCGGCCCGGCGATTTCCCGGCTTTGCTCCAAACCAATTGAACGGTCGTGGCCCCCG
>DATEGR010000136.1:0-10531 GCA_035279985.1 Verrucomicrobiia bacterium | reverse complement strand
ACGGCCAGTTTACCGCGCTTATGAAACAGCTCGGTACGCTGTCGAAGGAGGAAAAACCCGCCGCCGGCAAGGCCATCAATGCTGCCAAGGTCGAACTTGAAGCCGCGCTCGTTTCCCGGCGCGAGGAATTGGAACTGAAAGCGGCGTTGCCCAAGGAGCCGACCGATTTCACGCTGCCCGGCCGCCGCCGCGCGCTCGGCAAATTGCATCCGCTCACGCAGGTGACCGAGGACATTGTCCGCAGCTTCCGCAAAATCGGGTTCGTCGTCGCCGACGGCCCGGAAATCGAGGACGAATACTATTGCTTCGACGCGCTCAACACCCCGGCCGACCATCCCGCCAGGGATACCCAGGACACGTTCTATCTTGCCAGCACCGCGCCGAATGCGTCTCCCTTTCCCGGGGGAGAGGGCCGGGGTGAGGGCGGTCGTCAACCACTGTTGCTCCGCACCCACACCTCTTCCGTCCAAATCCGTGTGATGGAGAAACAACCGCCGCCCATCCGCATCATCGTGCCGGGCCGCGTCTATCGCCGCGACAATGCCGACGCCACGCACAACCCGACCTTCCAGCAAATTGAGGGACTTTACGTGGACAAAAATGTCACCGTCGGCGACCTCAAGGGCACGGTGGAATTCGTTTTCAAGGAACTGCTCGGCGAGGAGACAAAAATCCGGTTTCGCCCGCATTATTTCAGCTACACCGAGCCGAGCTTCGAGATTGATTTCAGCAACGCGCTGGTGAAGAAGTTAGGCAAGGACTGGTTGGAAATCGCCGGGTGCGGCATGGTGCATCCGCAGGTTTTTAAAAACGTCGGCTACGACCCGGAAATCTGGACCGGTTGGGCGTTCGGCTTCGGCATCGAACGCATCGCCATGATTCGTTACGGCATCAACGACATCCGGCTCTTTTATGAGAATGACGTGCGGTTTTTGAAACAGTTTTAATTGGTTGCATGGCCACGTTTGATCCAAATAACTACCCGTTTATCCGCGAAATAAAATCGCCGGTAACGCCCGAACAATTAACTCCGCTTGATGGGCGGTGTCAGGTTGTTCAATTTGCGTCTCAATTGACTGAAACAGACCACGTCAAGCTCGCGGAATTTCTTCGTTTATATCCACAAATTCCGTTTCGGGTTTATGGTCATTATTCGCAGCCTCTACCGAATCTTTCATTTTTGAAGCACTATCCGTTTCTTACAGGATTTCAAGTGGATGTGTATCTGCTGAAATCAACCGAGGGAATAGAATTTTTGCCAGATTCTTTGAGACTTTTTGGATTTGGCCAGACAAAATCCAGAAAACTTTCCCTCACATTTTTGAAGCGATTCAATCAACTGAAAGATTTGTATTTGGAAAGTCATTCAAAAAGCATCGAAGTCATATCGAATCTTCCAAACTTGGAGCAACTAACTCTGCGATCCATTACGCTGCCTGACTTGTCGCTTCTATTGCCTCTAAAACAATTGTGGTCGCTTGATATTAAACTCGGTGGAACGAAGGATTTGCAGTTATTGCCTCAAATTGGAGGTCTAAAGCATCTGGAATTGTGGATGATAAAAGGACTTCAAGATGTCAGCGTGATCGGTGAAATCAAAACGCTTCAAAATCTGTTTCTGCAAGCGCTCAAGAACGTGACAACGCTACCGTCATTTCGTGGTTTACCTTCTTTGCGGCGAGTAACATTGGATACAATGAAAGGAATCAAAGATTTATCGCCAATTGCGGACGCGCCCGCGTTGGAAGAATTGCTCGTTGTTGCCGCTAGTCAACTAAAGCCAGATGATTTCAGACCATTCGTAGGTCATCCGACTTTAAAATCGGTAATTATTGGTCTCTGTAGCATTCGCAAAAATGAACAGGCGGAAAAATTACTTGGACTTCCTAAATGCGATGGGTTCAAGTCGAAATTCATTTACAATTAATTTATTCCGATGAAGGTCACGCTGAACTGGCTCAAACAATACGTTGATTTCGACTGGTCACCCGGGGCGCTGACCGAGCGGCTGACCATGCTCGGCCTCGAAGCCGAAAACGTCCATAAAATCGGCGGCGAGTTTGAAGGCATCGTCATCGCGCAAATCCTTGCCAAAGACAAGGTGCCCGGCTCGGACAAGCTCTCCGTCTGTAAGGTCAACGACGGGAAGGGCGAACGCACCATTATTTGCGGCGCGCAGAACCACAATGTCGGTGACAAAGTCCCGCTCATCCTGCCGAACTTTGCCCTGCCGCTGAAACCAGGCGAAAAAGAGCCGTTTGTCATCAAGGAACGAAAGGTCTTCGGCATCACCAGCCACGGCATGATGTGTTCGCCGCAGGAACTCGGTCTGCCGGACCAGGTGGACGGCCTGCTCATTCTGCCCAAGGACGCGCCGATAGGAAAATCGTTCGCCGAATACCTTGGCCGCAGCGGCGGTGACGTGGTTTATGATTTGGAAATCACACCGAACCGGCCGGATTGGAACAGCGTTATCGGCATCGCCCGCGAAATCGCAGCGGTCACGGGGAACAAGTTGAAGATGCCCGACTGTAGCGGCGCTGTGTCAGCGCCGTCGGCGGTCACAGACCGCCGCTACAAGGTTGGTGATTTAGTTTCAGTAAAGATTGAAGATGCCGAGCTTTGTCCGCGGTACACGGCGCGCGTGGTCAAAGGCCTTAAAATCGGACCGAGTCCGGATTGGCTGCGCTCGGCGCTGGAAAAGGCCGGCATTCGCAGCATCAACAACGTCGTGGACGTGACGAATTACGTCATGCTGGAAATTGGCCAGCCGCTGCACGCGTTTGATTATCATCTCATTTCTGGCAGCCACCGAGGTAACGAGGCGGACATTTCAACGAGTCCGCCTCCTCACGTCGGCGCCTACAAACCTACGATCGTTGTGCGCCGCGCCGCTGCTGGCGAAAAATTCAAGACCCTCGACAATGTCGAACGCACGCTGACAAGTGACATGCTGCTGATTGCCGGCGAGCAGAAAGGCATCGCGCTGGCCGGGGTCATGGGCGGCCAGAACACGGAAATCAACGAAAAGACGGTGGACGTGCTGATTGAGAGCGCCTATTTCTCGCCCACGAATATCCGGCGCACAAGCAAGGCGCTCGGTTTGCGCAGCGAGTCGAGCTACCGGTTCGAGCGCGGTGCGGACATTGGCATCTGCGATTGGGCCAGCCAGCGCGCGGCGCAATTGATTCTGGAAACCTCCGGCGGCCAGTTGGCCGAAGGCGTCGTGGATGTTTATCCGAAACCAGTTGAACCCAAGCAAGTTACCTTGCGGCATCACAAAGCGACCGAATTGCTCGGCATCGTCTTGAAGCCGGAAGAGTGTGAATTTTATCTCGGACAACTCGGGCTGAAGATTGCGAGCCGCAAGGCCCGGCCGGTCGGCGCGAGCGGTCCGCCGGAACCGGTGACGTTTCAGATTCCCACCTTCCGCGTGGATCTGAAGCGCGAGGTGGATTTGATTGAGGAAATTGCGCGGTTGCACGGTGTGGACAAAATCCCGGCCACGCCGCCACGCGGCGCGATTGGCGCAAATGAATTTGACGCGGTCCACGATCAAATTGCCGAAGCGCGGCGGATTTTGAGCGGCTTGGGGTTGAACGAGGCGCAAGGGCAGACGCTGATCGCGATGCCAGAAGCCAGAAGTCAGAAGCCCGAAGAAATTGTGCTGCTGGCGAATCCGTTGAGTTCGGACATGGACGCGTTGCGACCGAGTTTGCTGCCGGGGTTGATTCATTCGTTGCGGCATAATGTCAGCCGCAAGAATTACGACGTGGCACTGTATGAGATTGGAAGGGTGTTCAAAAATGCAGCGCAGGCGTCCCCGTCCGCGGGTTCGCCGGGTGTCCCGCCCGGCAGCGCAACGGGAAGTCTTGCGAACCCGCAGGCTGGCAGCCTACGCTACATTGAAGAACGCCGTGTGGCCATTGTACTCACCGGTCAACGCGCCCTGCCCTTCTGGAGCGGTAATGAACGCGACGCAAGATTCGATGCTTTTGATTTGAAAGGGGTCGTCGAGGAATTTTTAGAGCAATTCGGCGTCCGCGGCGTAACCTTTGGCAAAGGCCCCGAAAGCTCGGCGCTATTTCTTGAGTCCGCCACCATGGCGCTCGGCGGCAAGCTACCGCTCGGTGAAATGGGCCAACTCTCGCCGGTCCTGGCCAAAAAGTACGATTTGCGTGACGCGGTTTTTCTCGCGGAGTTGAGTCTCGATCTACTGCTGGCGCGACGGAATCCGGCGAAATCGTTCAAGTCGTTGCCGCAGTTTCCGGCTATCCGCCGCGATGTGGCGATGCTCGTGCCGGAAGCCACAACCCATGATGCGGTTCTACAAACGGTCAGAAAGACGAAGCCGGCGAATCTCGCCGAAGTCGAATTGTTTGATGTGTTCCGCGGAAAGAATGTTCCCGAAGGACAAAAAAGTCTGGCGTACGCTTTCACCTACCGCTCTCCGGAAAAAACTCTGACTGACGCCGAAGTCAACGCCGCGCACGTGAAGATCGTGGAAGCGTTCAAAGCGCAATTGAAGGCAACGGTACGCGAGTGAGTAGCGTCTGACCGGCGACGAGGAGATCGTGTCACCCGCCACGCCCACGGTATCACATCCATCGCTGTAGATTTTCCCAGCTCACAGACCATTTGCCATTTTTCGGAAAGCCGGGTGCCGAGTCGTTCGGACCACCGGCCCAGCCGGCACACATCATCGCTGCCGCGGCGAGCAATCCGCCGTTGCCCGGCAAGTAGGCGGGCAAATTGGCTCGCTGGAAATTGTGGCCGTTGGGCAAATAGCGGTTTTTAGGTGCGTCGAGCAGCAGGAAATCCAGCGCCAGTTCCGGTTGACCAGTGCGTGTGGCGGCCATCGCGGCCATCGGGAAATCCCAGCCCCAGGAACGGTCCCACTCCCAGGTGTCCCGGACGCGCCGCGTCGTACGCTTCATGATATCCGTATCCACATCATCGCCGGGCTGCATGCCGAGCGCGCCGAGCAACGCCGGATGCTCCCAATTCCATTTCGTGTAAGTGTCGGTCATGCCTTCCTGCATCAGATAAATGCCATCCTGAGCGGGCAGCGATGAAAGCTGATTCAAAACCCGGTCCCAGTGCGGCTCACGCGGCAACCTCAGCCGCTCACGCCAGCTCTGTGCCACGCGCAGGCCAAACCGCCAGTAAGCCAGTTCAAACATCGGGTTGGTGGTCGTCAGCGCGTCGGTATTTTCCGAAACGGTCTTCAACGGCGGGCCGAGAACAAATTGATTTCGTTTCGGGACAAACTCGGCGTAGGACGCCATGAATTCCGCTGATTCAAAAACGATGTTCCGCCAGCGGACCAGGGTTTTTTTGTCCGGTCGCTGGCGATAGGAAAGTTCGGCGTAGTAAATCGGGTGTGGTTGCTGCCAGATGAGCAGCGGGCCGATGGACGAGGGCGAATCGTTCCCGTCAGGGCCGATCATCTTGGGCCAACGCGCGCCGCGATAACCCTGGCGCCGGGCGGTGTCGCGCGCCAGCGGCAGGATGCGCTCGTAAATTGCCAGGCTTTTTTCAAACAACCCGAAACGGTTCCACGCGGTGAAGTGGACACTGTGCCACCAGTGCATTTCCAGGTGGAATTTTCCGTACCAACTGTTGCACAACAGGCCGGTCTCTGCCGATGGCAGCGAGCCCGCGCAGTGCAACGCCGTGTTGTAGAGCGAAAGCACAAGGCGACGTTCCAACTCAGGCGCGCGCGGGTCGGAACTGCCGCTCAGGTCGATTGCGCCGCCGTCATTCCAGAATTGACGCCGACGCTTTGCGGCAGCGGATTGAGTTTGGGCAACACCAGGCAGTTTTCCGGACAACGGCTTTGGCGAAAAGAGACAGACAAATTCAAGAATGTGACCGGTTTTCGCGCTCAACAGAAATTTGTGCTCCGCCCGTTGCGCCAGTTCCGCGCCGTCATTCCACTGCAAACCGACGGCGTATTCGGTCACGTCCAGTTTGCGGGCGAGGCCGGCGTGATTCTTTGTCAGGCGTGAAAGCGTCGTCGTATGCCGCTCCGGGTGGCGCCAGTCGGCCATGCTCATGCCTGATGAGGCATAGGGAAACGCGAGGCGAACCGGCAACCGGCCATCCGCCAAAAGCGGCGATTCAACGCGCACGGCAATCAAGTCCAATTCGGGATGGCAACAGGTTTGGACATGAACCGGCTGGCCCTCAAATTCAAAAGAGCTCTCCAGCAAACCGTCCCAGAGATCGAGCGTCTGGTGAATATTTTTCAAATCGGCAGACGTTGCCTGCGAGCCGTTGGATTTCTGCAATTCAAATCCGATTTGGCCCAGATGAAAGCGGTGTGGGTTTTCGCGCAGCCAGTCAAACAGCGCTTCCTGTCCCGTCGAATCTGTCGCGTAGCCGACGGAGCGTCCGTAAGTGTCGTAATCTTGGTAGCGGAGATTTTTCGGGTCAAGACCAGCGGGTGGCAGCGCGCTGTGCCAGGCCCAATGGGACGTGGTGCAGAGCGGAAATTGACTTTCGTATACAGCAGAAAAAGTCTGCAATCCGGTCATGTCAGCGGTGAAGGCGAATTCGCTGTTACCGACCGTCAACGCGGAAAAGGGATCAAACCTTGTTACCTGCGGATTATGCCGGCGGACAAGGGTACGCCGGTCAACGTGGCTGGACCAACCTCCCAATACCGGCAGCGGACCTGCGGCGAGCGTCAAACCCGCTGCACTCGTGGTTTGGAGGAACTGTCGGCGGTTGATCCGCATTTTGATTTACTCTCCTGCCACAAACGGCGGCATCGGGCAATCGAGGGTATCGGCGACCGCGCGGAGCAGTTCGGCTTCCGCTTCCAGAATGACGCCGTCGGCACCGACGGTGTGAATGCACGCTTCGAGCAGGTTCTTTTTTATGAGCGGCGATGCCTGCGCGAGGCGGTTAAGCGCAGCGTCAATCTGGTTCACGCCGCATTGTTCGCGGGGCAGCAGCACCAGATCGGTTTCATCCGGTGCGCGCAGGTACGGCATGCCGGTCGCAAATGCCTTCTGAATTTCGGCGCTATCGCTGCTGCCGACGTTGGCCAGCACCGAAAGCAACACGGCGCAATCCGGCACGAGCGGTTTGAGGGAGTAGTATTGCACCACCGCGCGCGACGCCTGGCCAAATTGCGGCGCGAGGTGATGCAGGACAATTTTTTGGAGAATGAACTCGAACAATTCAACCTTGCCGTCGCTTTCGATGAGCCATGCAAGTGTCTGCGAAAATTGTGTGAACTGGCCGGCGTTCAAATTCCGCAACGTGCCCAGGGCGAGATTGATCATCGGCAGATGCGCGTGCGCGGCAGCCCTGGCGACTTCGGGAAACAACGCGGCGGTTTTTTGCTGAATTGCCGGGTCAACGCGTTTGGCGAGTTCGGCCAGTTGCGTCGCGCGCATTGGGTCATCGTTGCTCAGCAGCATGGCGTAAATAAGCGCCACGGCGTCGAGCGGTTCGCGCGCGGCGGCCTTCACGCTGTCGGGCAGCGAATCCCGCAATTGTTCGGCGTATTTCAGGTGCAATGGGGTCGGATTGCCCAGGTTGGGCAGGACGGTGTGCGATCTGATGACCGGCGGTCTTTCGGCGTCGCCCGAAGCGAGAATGGCGCCGCCCAGGACAGTACCGAAGAGATTCGGCATCGGCTGGCGTTTCGGGGTTGAAACGGCCTCAGGCGGCCGGTCGCGGCCGTCGTATCGAAGATAGGAAAACTTTCCGTCGAAGTTCGGCTCGAAGACACGGATGCGCTGGAGGAGCGGCGGGTGGGTTTCGAGTAACCCGATGAACGGTTCACTGACACCATTGCCGAAAAACATGTGCGACAACTCCTCGGCGTGGGCGTGGCTGATGCGCGAACCGGTTTCGCCCAGACCGCCGATTTTTTTCAGCGCGCCGGTGATGCCTCCCGGGTTGCGCGTAAATTGGACAGAGGAAGCGTCGGCCAGAAATTCGCGCTGGCGGCTGACGGCGGCCTGGATGAGTCGTCCAAAGAAAACACCAATATAGCCGATGAGCAATAAAACCAGGCCCAACAAGGGCAACGGATTCTGGCCGCGCCCGCGTCCGCCGCCGCGCGACGTTTGCAGGAGCACCCGCCCGATGATGGCGAGACAAAGGATTCCAAAAATAATGCCCATGAGCCGGAGGTTCAGCCGCATGTCGCCATTGAGAATATGGCTGAATTCGTGGCCGATAACGCCCTGCAACTCGTCGCGCGAAAGCAGTTTCATACAGCCGCGCGTGACGGTGACAGTGGCGTCGCCGGGCTTGTGGCCGGCGGCAAAGGCATTGATGCCGTCCTCTTCGTCCATGACATAAACCTGCGGCACGGGCACACCGGAGGCGATGGCCATTTCTTCAACGACGTTGAGCAGCTTGCGTTCGTCGGGATCGGTGGTATTGGGGTTGAGGAGCCGGCCGCCCATCATTTCCGAGACGACGCTGCCGCCGGCGGCGAGCGACGAGGTTTTGTAGAGGCTGCCGATGCCGATGATGGCGAGCGTGGCAATGCTGACGCCGAAAAAAATCTGCGGGTTCCAGACGGAAAACTGCGGCTGTTCCTGCCCATCATCATTACGCTCTTGATGCGCTTGGACGCCGGAAAAAATCAGCAGAACCGCGACATAAATGGCAGCGATCATGGCGGCCACGGCCATCGCAAAGTAAATAACCAGCCACTTCGTTTTGCGGTGGGCCTTGTCCTGTTGCTGGAAAAAATCCATCGGCATTTACGATATTGGATTTACGATTTACGAGGGGCCAAACCATTCATAACGGCGCGTAAATCGTAAATCGTAAATCGTAAATTTTCTATTCCGGCAAAACTCACGTGAAGGAAACTTTGGGGGCGTCCTTCTGTTCCGGTTTATCGATGACGAACAATTCCGCCGGGCCGAAATTGAACATACCGGCGATGAGGTTGCTGGGGAAAACTTCACGGTCAGTGTTATAGACCATCACCGAGTCGTTGTAAGCCTGCCGGGCAAAGGAGATCTTGTTTTCCGTCGAGGTCAATTCCTCCGTGAGCTGCATCATGTTCTGATTGGCCTTCAAATCAGGATAGGATTCGGAAACCATCATCAACCGGCTGAGGGTGCCGGCGAAACCACTTTCGGCGGAAACAAGATTTTTCATGGCGCTGGCGTCGCCGGGGTTGGCGGCGGCGGCCTGCGATGCGGCATAGGCGACGTTGCGCGCCTTGGTGACGTTCTCCAGCGTCTCGCGTTCGTGTTTGATGTAGCCCTTGGCGATTTCAACGAGATTGGGGATCAAGTCATAGCGGCGCTTGAGCTGCACGTCAATTTGCGCGTAGGCGTTCTTGAACCGGTTGCGCAGGGTGACGAGTTTGTTGTAACCACCGATGACAAAGCCGACGAGAGCCAGCAACACCACCAGCACGATGACGACAAAAATCAATCCAATAGCCATATTTTTCCTTTGTTCAGGTTGCCTAACCATTAGGTCAAAGCCTGTCTCCCGGCAATGATAATTTGGACGGTATTTTGGAATCGCACGCTCAGCTGTCAAAATCGGCGTTATTTATTCCCGGAACCGTCTCACGGGATGCAGCGACAGTGGAAATTTTGCGCGGTCAACGGCTGTCCGGCGCTTTGGCTTTATCCAGGCCCCCCCCTGGACATCGCGGGCAAATAGACCTGAAGCGTGGAGCCCTTTCCGAGTTCACTTTCCACCAGGATCAGGCCGCCGTGACTTTTAACGATGGACAAGGTGGTCGACAACCCCAGGCCGGCGCCTTTGCCCAGCTCCTTGGTGGTGAAGAACGGTTCAAAAATCCGGTCGCGAATATCCGGCGGAATCCCATGGCCGTTGTCGGCTACTTCAAAAAACACATAAGCGACAGGTTTGGCTTCGGGGTTGAGACTGACGAAATGAGCATCGGCGGTGAAATTGCGCACTCTCAACTTTAGTTTGCCACCTTTCGGCATGGCGTCACGCGCGTTGACGCAAAGATTGAGCAGGACCTGGTGCAACTGCGTCATGTCGCCGGAAACCAGGGAGGCATCCGGAGCAACGTCGGTTTCAACCTGGATAGACTTGCTGAAAGTTTCAGTGGTGATGCGAATGACGTCCCGGATGAGCAGTTGCGGATTCACCGGTATCCGCTGGCCTTCCAGCCCGCGGCCAAAACCGAGGACTTGCTTGACAATGTCAGCACCACGCTTGGCGCTGGCTTCCAGCCGGGTCAAGATCCCCAGGCCTTCATCGTCCTGAACCTTTTGTCGCAAGAGGGCGATGGAAATCAAAATGGGCGCCAAAATGTTGTTCAGGTCGTGGGCAATCCCGGTGGCCAGGCGGCCGATGCTTTCCATCCGTTGGGCGCGCAGGAATTGTTCCTCCAGATGCTTTTTATCGGTGATGTCGCGGCCAATGCCAACGAGACCAATAATATGGCCATGGGCATCGCGCCAGGGAACTTTCGTGGTGAGCAGCCAGCGGACTTCCCCATCAGGCCGGATGACTTTCTCTTCCCGGTTGATGACCGGCTGTCCGGTTGTTAGCACCA
>DATEGR010000135.1:0-3079 GCA_035279985.1 Verrucomicrobiia bacterium | reverse complement strand
TACTGCAGCGGTTACGCCAACAACATGCCCGGCAAGGATTCTCCCCTCCGCGACAACGAAAGCTTCCTCGAAAAACCCTTCGAACCTTCCAAGTTACTCCAGAAAATACGCGATTGCGTGGACGCAAAAGGCTGACGCCATTTGCTCCACACGGGCCGGTTCTTTACTTCCTCCCGTGACTCATTTGGACTTGCAGCATAAGGTTTTGTGGGCGAAAAGCCACACACATTGGCACCTCTTCTGCTCGTGGGATAGAGCATTATGACGCCTTCTTTTCTGGTTTCATGGATTTTTCACCATTTTCATGGTCCGGGTCTGAAACGGAATTGGGTTTGGATTTTGGGCTGGGGATTGTTGCTGACCGCCCTGCCAGCAGCGGCCGCCAACCAGGCGCCTGCCAGCGAAACCAAGACCGTGCTGGTCCTGGCTCAAGGCAACGGCCGTCAACCCAACCTGATTGAATTCATGTCGGGTTTCCAACAAGCGCTGGCGACAAATTTCCCGGGGACGGTGGATGTTTACATAGAGAATCTTGACGTCCAGCATTTCGACAGCCCGGAGTATCGCCGCGAGATCATCGAGTGGCTCCGGGCCAAATACCGTGGACGCAAGCTGGACGCGATCGTCGCGGCGAACGAAACGACCGCCGATCTTACGTTCAAGGTCCGGGCGGAATTGTGGCCGCGATTGCCGCTGGTGGCGGTGGATTACGGGAGAAGCCCCATGGCCGATCTCGCTGCCCAGACGAATCTGACCGTCATCAACGCACATACCGAAGTGGAGCGGACTTTGCAGGCGGCGTTATGGCTGTGCCCGGACGCGCGGCAGATTGCCTACGTCTCGTCGGGCGACAACGGCTATGCCGATTTATACCGACGCGACCTCCAACGGGTAGAAGCTTTTACAACCAACCGCTATCATGTAATCAAGCTCATCGGGTTGACGCTGGCCGAAACCAAGTACCGCCTGACCCAATTGCCACCGCACACCATCGTGTTTTACGACGGAATATGGATAGACGCCTCCGGACAATTTTTCACGACCCGCGAGGCACTGGCGAAAATCAGCCCAACCTCAGCCGCACCCATCTTCAGCTTTTCGGACACGTTCATCGGCCAGGGCATCGTCGGCGGGTGCTGTCACGTTTACCCTCTGTTGGGCGCCGAGGTGGCCGGTCAGGTGGCGGCGGCCATTCGGGCCGGCAACGCCAGTGCCGTGCCGGACCTGAACAGCGCCAGCGGTCGGCTGATTTTTGACTGGCAGCAACTGCACCGCTTCGGCCTGGACAAAAAGGTGCTGCCCCCCGGCAGCGAAGTGCGGTTCCAGCCGCCTACGCTCTGGAAAACCTATCACCACATCTGGATCGTAGGCATGGCCGTGGTGGCCGTGCAAACCGGTTTGATAGCGCTCTTGTTGCTGCAACGCCTCCGGATGCGGAAGGCTGAGGAGGAATTGTCCAGTTCCCAACTGATGCTCCGCACCGTGCTCGACACCATTCCCCACCATGTTATTTGGAAAGCCCGCAACGGCCTCATCCTGGGCTGCAACCGGGCGGTGATAAAAGAATGCGGGAACATCATCGGCAAAACTGACTTCGAGACCAGCGCCGCCAGATACGCCGAGCAGTACCACGCCGATGATTTGGCGGTGATGGAAAAAGACCAGCCCAGGCTCAATTTTGAGGAACCGCAGACCCGCAAGGATGGTTCTCTGGGGTGGTACCGAACCAGTAAGGTGCCGCTGCATGACCGGGACGGCCGGGTCATCGGCATTTTGGGGACGTACGACGACATCACCGAACTCAAGCGGGCCGAGGAGGCAGTGCGGGAAAGCGAACGCAGGCTGCGAACCCTGGCTGAGGCCTCCTTCGAAGGCATTTGCGTCAGTGAAAACGGCCGTATTCTGGATGTGAACGACCAATTCGCCGCTATGTTTGATTACGAGCGAAACGAATTAATTGGGCGCGAAATTTACACATTGGTTGTGCCCGAATGGCGTCCGGCCGTCGCCGAACGCATCCGCCTGGGCGAAGAAAAACGATTTGAACATCAATGTCTCCGTAAAGACGGAAGCGTCTTTGAATGCGAAGCACAGGCAAGGACCGTTTCCCAAGGCGATCGTGAAGTGCGGGTGACTGCTCTACGCGACCTGACCGAGCGCAAGGGACTGGAAGCGCAATTGCGGCAATCGCAGAAGATGCAGGCCTTCGGCCAACTGGCCGCCGGGGTCGCCCATGATTTCAACAATATCCTCACCGTCATTCAGGGCAACGTCTCCCTCCTGCAAATGGGTACGCTGACGGCTGAGGAACAGGTTTCCGCCAACGCCGAAATCTTCCGCGCCGCCCAGCGCGCCGCCAATCTGACCCGCCAGTTGCTCACCTTCAGCCGCCGCCAGCCCATGCAACCCGCGGACCTGGACCTCAACGAGGTCGTCGCCAACGTCACCAAAATGTTGCGCCGGCTCATCGGCGAGGACATCGCCCTGGAAACCCGTTACGCCCCCGGTGGCGCACCCATCCACGCCGACCCGGGTATGTTGGAACAAATCCTCATGAACCTGGCCGTCAATGCCCGCGATGCCATGCCCAAAGGCGGCCGGCTCACCGTGGAAACCGCCCCGATCACCCTTAACGACACCACCCGGTTCACCAAACACACCGCCCGGCCCGGCGACTTTGTCCGCCTGTCCATTTCCGACACCGGTTGCGGCGTCGCCCCTGATAATTTGCCCCATCTCTTTGAACCCTTCTTCACCACCAAGGATGTGGGTAAAGGCACCGGTCTGGGTCTGGCCACTGTCTTTGGCATTGTCGAACAACATCAGGGCTGGATTGAAGTCGAAAGCCAGCTCAACCAGGGAACCACCTTCCACGTTTATTTCCCGCGCCTGGCCCGGAAACTCGTCAACGGCGATCCGCCCATCACTCCGTCCCGGGCGCCGGGCGGCACCGAGACGATTCTGCTGGTCGAAGACGAGATCGCCTTGCGCCGGTTGATGCAACGTGTGCTGGAACGGCATGGTTACCAGATTCACGCTGCCGGCTCGGGCCTGCAGGCCCTGGAAATCTGGCGCGAGC